>JAZRVD010000067.1:0-1320 GCA_045598945.1 Bacteroidales bacterium
AAGACTGAACTTTCTTTCCCATTTCGTTATATTTTTTTTTTAATTATTATGCGGCAAAACGCCTTGGATGACACCATTTGTTGATTAAAGGCGTAACGGCATTCATCAGCAATATTGCAAACGACACGCCTTCGGGATAGGCGCCCCACGTGCGGATAATGATGGTAAGCAAACCGCATCCTGCACCAAAAATCAAGCGTCCCTTGTTGGTCATAGGCGATGTAGTCATATCTGTAGCCATAAAGAACGCACCCAACATTATGCCACCCATAAAGATGCAACGAAGCGGATCGACAAAGCTTGTCGGGTCGACAAGATAGAGTATGCCCTCGAACACAAAAGCAGAAGCGATAAAAGCTACAGGGATATGCCACGAGATGATACGGCGTATTAACAAAAATGCTGCACCAATAAGAATAGCTATAGCCGACACCTCGCCCAGCGACCCGCCCATACAGCCATATATCATCTGCCACACCGAGGGCAGGCTATCTGATATGGAAGAAATGGGCTGGTGATTCTTCACACACTCTTGCACCAGAGCCAACGGCGTAGCACCAGTAACAGCATCTACCGAGGTGGCGCCAGTAATGGCATCGACATTAAGCGACAAAGGAGCCTTGCCAGGTATAGGCCAGTTGGTCATCTGCGTAGGAAACGATATCAACAAGAACACACGTCCCACCAGCGCCGGGTTGAATGGGTTTTTGCCTATGCCGCCAAAAGCCATCTTGGCTATGCCTATTGCCACAAGAGCACCTATGGCGATAATCCACAGCATGTCGGCCGTTGCCGGAACATTGAACGACAACAACAAACCTGTAACAACTGCCGAGCCATCGGAGACTGTAGATGGTACATGAAGCAAGAAACGCTCTATGAGCCACTGGAACAGACAACAACATCCCACTGATATAAGCGAGATAAGCAATGCGTTGACTCCAAAAAAGGCAATGGCCACCAGCAACATAGGCACTAACGCAATATTAACCTGCCACATAATTGTCTTTGTGGAGTGGTTGCAATGCACATGGGGTGAGCCAGAAATAATAAGAAGACCCATTATAGGATACTATTGTTAGTTGTACAGAATAAACTATTTTTTTGCAGCATTGGCACGAATACGATTCTTGCCCAAGTTGATTTCACTTGTAAGACGCTTGTAAGCTGGGCAGATAAAGGTGCAGCACCCACACTCCACACAGTCGAGGATATTGTGAGCCTTAGCTTCGTCGAGACGACCATTGCGGACAAGCAAAGAGAAAAGATAGGGCTCGAGACCCATAGGGCATACACTGACACATTTGCCACAGCGTATAC
>JAZRVD010000068.1:0-12495 GCA_045598945.1 Bacteroidales bacterium
AAGGCTTAAATCAAACTTCCTTACGCCTTATTATTCCCGCTCTGTCGCTGAGTTTTGGAAAAGATGGCATATATCCTTGAATACGTGGTTTGTCGATTATGTCTATATCCCATTGGGCGGAAGCCGACCAGAGCTGAAGCAGGGGCAACGTAATCCAGTGGCATATACAAAAATGATTGTTGCTCGCAATACGTTTGTTATTTTCCTTTTGTCGGGGTTGTGGCATGGGGCAAATTGGACTTATGTGTTGTGGGGGCTTTATCACGCCTTGCTTTTCCTGCCATTAATATTGTTAGGTAAAAATCGTAGGTATAAAGAGGCTGCAACGTGGCGCGATGGATTGAAAATCTTGCTGACGTTTGTTCTTGTTGCTATTGGTTGGATAGTATTTCGTGCTCCATCGGTGTCGTCTGCGTGGGACGTGCTGACGGCATTCCCTGCTGAGATATTTCGTGCATGCTACTATGTTGTGATCAACAGCAAAATGTTCCCTGTCAACGCGGCTATATTGTTGCTGCTTGTCGTTGACTGGATTGGACGAAGGGAGCAGTACGGCTTTGCTTGTGTTAAATACTTGCGGTATAAATGGATGCGTATTGTGTGTTACTATGCTATTGTAGTATTGTGTATATTATTATCCGGTAAAAATGAAACGTTTATTTATTTTCAGTTCTAAATCGCCTTGGCGGTTTCTCTTTCTGGTCTTTCTTTTTGCACTTGTGGTTATTGTTGTTGTTTCATTGCTGTATTTTTATTACAAGAATGAGACAACAAAGAATGAAAATACAGATTTGGTGAATAGACCTTTTTCTGAAGCCGAAGACTTAAAGTTTGATGTGTATGAAAAGGATATATGCGAAAATTGGATGATCGATTTTTTGCCAGATACTATTGATGACGATGACGTTTGGGTTATAGGCGACAGCTTTACTGTGCAAGGTGAAGGCGGCTTTAATAATTGTTTGGCTCATGCCATGAACAAAGGCACTGTATGGACTGTGGTGGTGCCAGATCCGGATCCACTGCAGACTTTTGTGGAATTATGTTATAGGCGAAATACTATGCCAAAAGTCTGTATAGTAGAATCTGTTGAACGCTCTTTTGTGAAGAGACTATTGAATTTGTCGTTTGAAGATGTTTACCAGAAAGAAGAAAGTGACGTTACAATGGTGGTGAAAAACGGTACTATTTTTGAACAAAAGATAAGGTCTTTATATGAGTATATTGGCTGGCCAAGAG
Organism: Bacteroidales bacterium; assembly: GCA_045598945.1. GTDB lineage: Bacteria > Bacteroidota > Bacteroidia > Bacteroidales > P3 > Colimorpha. The sequence continues at coordinate 1,240 of JAZRVD010000068.1, forward strand.
AATTGTATAGGAAATGGAAGTACACGTGGCACGAGATCCGTAAATCTGCTGGTTTGGAGCACGGTGCAGGATATTACAAGCTTTCTCGCCCCTTTTTCTCAAACCCGGGACATGAATTCGACTTGAATTATTTGATGGGGGAGGATCAATCGGATATTATACATTTTTCGGATAATGATTTAATGCAAGCAAAGTGTGTGTTGGATTCTCTTTATTCTTATGCATCGAATTTTAATGTCGCTTTGTATTTTGTGGTTATTCCAGACAAGTACGATGTGTACCAAGAGTATATAATAGATAAATCTCATCCTGTTTCGGACAATCTTGATCGTTTTGCTTGTTTTTATCCTGGCAATGAGTGTTTTGTCAATGCCAAGGATTATATTATTGATGAAGTTCATGCAGGCGAAAAGGATGTATATTATTGCTATGACTCCCATTGGACTCCAAAGGCCGCTCGTATTGTCGGCGACTCGCTCGCCTCGTTGATTGTAAAAACGAAAAAACAATAAAACTATGATTGAAACATTATATAAACAATTCCTTGTTTCGCATAGTGTAACTACTGATTCGCGCAAGGTTACTCCAGGCTCCATCTATTTCGCTTTTAAGGGCGAACATTTCGACGGTAATATGTTTGCCCAACAGGCTCTTGATGGTGGAGCGGCGTATTGTGTTCTTTCCGACAAAACGTATGCTGTAGACGGTCGTTGCTTTGTCGTTGACAATGTGTTGACGACACTTCAACAACTGGCGTTGCACCATCGTAAGCATCTCACAATACCTGTGATAGGTGTTACTGGCACTAATGGCAAGACCACTACCAAAGAGCTTGTCCGTCAGGTGCTGGAACGTAGATACAAGGTTTATGCCACTGAAGGCAATTTCAACAATCATCTTGGCGTGCCGCTTACGTTGCTGTCTATACCTGCCGATGCCGATATTGCAGTTGTCGAGATGGGAGCAAATCATCCAGGAGAGATAGCTGAATTGTGTGCGTTTGCTTTGCCTACTTGCGGTTTGATAACAAATGTTGGCAAAGCGCATCTCGAAGGCTTTGGCTCATTTGAAGGCGTCGTCGAAACAAAAACAGCCTTGTATCGTCATCTTTCTTCTGTTGGCGGATTGATGTTTGTCAATATTAACGATCAGCGCTTGCTCAACGAAGCACAAGCTTGTTGTCAGCTCCCTCTCCAAGAAAATATTTGCCCGGTATCTCTGACAGGTGTTCCTTCGTTAGATGAGGTCTCTTCTACTCCTTCAATGGTATTGTATGGCGACTCGCCAGAAGCCGATGTTATTGGCTCTAATCTTGGCGGTGCTCCGTATATGAAGATGTATGTTGAGGATGGTGATGAAGTATATACAATACAGTCTAATCTTGTTGGGACTTATAATTTCGACAATGCCATGGCAGCTGTCGCTGTGGGACGTTATTTTCGGGTAGAGATGTTCGATATCAAGCAAGCTATCGAATCCTATGTGCCGTCTAACAATCGTTCGCAATATCAACGTACCGAATTCAACAATTTGTATCTTGATTGCTATAACGCCAATCCTTCAAGCATGAATGCTTCTTTAATGGCGTTCCTGTCTCAACGGTTTGAACACAAGGTTGCAATTTTGGGGTCTATGCATGAATTGGGCGAAGAGAGTGCTGCAGAACATTGTTCAATAGTAAAAATGCTTCAGGAGTCTGACATTGAAAAAGTGCTGTTTGTGGGAAATGAGTTTCAAAAGGTTGACGACCAGCGATTTGCGTTTTTCGATAATACGTCGCTTTTGATAGACTATCTTAGATCTAATACTATCCGAGATAAGAGTGTTTTGGTGAAAGGATCGAATGTAAATAAACTGTGGACTGTGGTAGATTTGTTATAAACAAAACTTTGTTGTATTTTTGCATCTTCATTCTTTTTATACATATTTGTTATGGCAAAAACTTTTAACGTTGTCCAAGATGGACTGCTCCTTACTGTCTCGGGAGAACTAAACGGAGAAAATTCTAAGGAAATTGTTTCTCATGTTGCTACGAAAGATGTTTATACCATTGACTTCGATGAAGTTGAGACTATAAACTATGGAGCTTTGCGTGTCCTCCTTCATCATCGTCAGATGGGTTTCAAGTTTATGATAATCAACGTGTCGGAACAAGTAGGCGGCTTTATCGAGCGTACTGGTGTGTCGTCTATAATCAGCATTTGCTACAAGGCTCGTAAGATTGATATCAATGATTATGTTCTGTTTGGCGAAAGTTTTATCTCCGATGCTTACAACAGTAAAGATGGCGACAGCATGATAAAGGTGGCAAAAGATTGTGCAATGCCTGGCGTGTTTCAGCGCGAAAAGGTGGTGGCTCGTGCTGCTTTGCAATTTGGTTTGCCTACGCCTATTGTTGGTGATGTTATAGAGTCCGAAGGTCGTATGGGATTGGAGTTTGAACGTATATGCAACAAGAAGTCGTTCGCTCGTGCTATTTCGGATAATCCTGAACAGCTTGTTGAGTATGCACAGCGTTTCGCTCGCATGACAAAAAAACTGCATACTACGCCTTGCGACACAACTGTATTTGCCGATCGTTCTCTTTTTTATCACGATTTGATAAAAAATGCCAAAGCGTTCGACGAGACCCAGAAAACAAAAATGCATGCCTTTGTTGATAAGTTTGAGCTGGCTGAGACATGCTTGCATGGCGATTTGCATATCGGCAATGTCATTACCAACGGAAACGGCGACTTGTGGATAGATCTGTCTGACTTCGGCTATGGTAATCCGTTGTTCGATTTGGGTATGTTTTATTTCATCTCTCATTGCAATCCGGAGATGATTACGATGAAGATATATCATATCACTAACCAGCAGTATCTTGAAGTCTGGAATGCTTTCTTGCCAGAATATTGTGGCACAAATGATGCAGCTGAGTTGAAGGCTTTTGAGGAAAAGGTTAGAGAAGCCTCTTCCTTGCATGCCTTGTTCTTGGGTGAATGTCATGGCTTCTTGCCTCCTATGATGGAACTGATTAATGAGTATATGCTAAAATAAGGTTTTGAAGGCTTTTCTTTATCACATTTGCATAGTTGTTGCTCTTCTGCTGTCGGTGGATAGTATGGCAGGCAATGACGATGATTTGTTCATCTCTCGCACAACGTATCCGTATGTTGTGCGAGAGATTGATACATTGTTTCTTGACTTCTATTCTCCATCTGCACCTCGTTCAGACAGTGCGTGTGTTGTATATTTCTATGGCGGCGGCTTTATTAGTGGTTCGCGCGATGACAAGCAAACTTGCTTAGATGTAGATGCCTTGTTAAGCAAAGGATTTGCTGTGGCTGCGGTGGATTATAGGAAATATCTTTCAGTGGTAGACTTTTCTAAGACTCCAAAGCACCATCTGCTTGACTTGTTAGATACTACAGTGAGTATGGCTGCGGCTGACTGTGCTGCGGCTGTCTCTTTTGTGGCAAGTTATGCAAAGGCTTTGTCAATATCTGCCTCAAAAATCATTCTCACTGGTAGTAGTGCTGGCGGCATTGCTGTGTTGCAGTATGATTATGAACGATTGCTAAATAGCAATGTTTCTAAGGGGGTGTCGTTGAAAGACAGTTGCTTGAATATTCCCGAATGTTCTTTGCCGGCAGAGATTCAGCGTTGTGTTGCTGTAACACCAGTGGCAGTAGTGTCGTTTGCTGGTGCAGTATACTCTCATGCTGAACGACTGAAGTATTTAGATGTTTCCAATTATCCAGCTAATATGTCTCGTCCTGCTCCTACCGCATTCTTTTACGGCTCTGTCGATAAGGTGGTGCCGAGAAAACATATTAGGTTGTTTGGCAGTCATTTTGTCGGTAGTCAAAAACTTTCTGGTCTTTTTGCCCGTCTGCATTTCGATTATAAGGCGTATCGTTTTGTTGGACATGGTCATGAGGTGTGCAACTATCTCAACAAGGTGATAGATAATTATGTGGAATTTGTTGATATTGTTCTGTCGAATCGATTGTTGTCAGGTGTAAGGGATTGTTGCTATGATTTTTTGCCTGTAACCAAAGCTTCAAAACTTACTTTGCTCGGCATCTTGACAAGCGACAATGGCTTTGAAGGGCTGTTTGACGAGGAATAGTGATTTCTGACAATGGGTGGGATATTATAAACCACCGAACAGTTCTACCCCAAATTACCGAATAAATTCACTACAAATCACCGAATAAATTCACTACAAATCACCGAATGAATTTGCTACAAATCACCGAGTGAATTTGCTTCAAATTACCGAATGAATTTGCCGCAAATTACCGAATGAATTTGTTTTAAATCACCGAATGAATTTACTTCAAATCACCGAATAAATTTGCCTCAAATCACCGAATGAATTTGCCTCAAATTACCGAATGAATTTGCTTCAAATCACCGAATAAATTTACCTCAAATCACCGAATAAGTTTGCCTCAAATCACCGAATGAATTTACTACAAATCACCGAATAAAATCGCCACAAATCACCGAACGATTTTGCCACAAATCACCGAAAACTTGCAGTTTTCTTTGGCTGTTTGAAATAAAAAGTCTATCTTTGCAAATGAAATTAAGAGTATTAGTATGGCAAAGTACAAACAACGAATAGCGGATATACTTCTCAAACGTAAGGTTCGTGGAAAAGGTGCCGTTCTCATAGAGGGGCCTAAATGGTGTGGTAAGACAACTACAGCGAAACAGTTGGCAAAGAGTGTGCTTGATCTTGGAGATGCTTCGATGTTGAAACAAAGCACACAAATGATAGAGATTAATCCCAAGTTTTTGTTGGAAGGAATGACTCCTCGCTTGGTTGATGAATGGCAGGCTTTACCTCCCATTTGGGATTCCATTAGAAGTGAGGTGGACAAACGTGGTAAACCTTCTCAGTTTATCCTTACAGGGTCTTCTGTACTTCCCGATGCCGGTGAGACAATTCATAGTGGTACAGGACGATTTGCATATATCATGATGCGACCCATGAGTTTGTTTGAATCTGGAGAGTCATCGGGCGCGATTAGCCTGAAGGATTTGTTCGATGGCAAAACGCCAGAGATTCAGCAATCAACTCTGAATATTGATGATATCGCATACCTCATCTGTCGTGGAGGTTGGCCTTGGGCTACACTGGTGTCTAAGGACGTGGCTCTTGACCAAGCTTATGATTATGTTGACTCGGTTACAAAGCGAGATATACAGCGCGTAGACAATGTAAAGAGAAGTCCGGAACGGGCAAGGCTGCTGCTGCGTTCATACGCAAGGAATATATCACAACAAGTATCATACGCAACCATCCGTAAAGACATGCTTGCAAACGATGCAAGTACTTTGGACGAAGACACTGTTGCCGACTACATCAAGGCCATGAAAAAACTTTTTGTCATTGAAGACCTTGCGGCTTGGAATCCAAATTTGCGTAGCAAGGCTGCCATCAGAGCCAGCGACACACGGCACTTTGTTGACCCAAGCATTGGCATTGCCGCATTAGGCATTGGACCTAAAGATCTGATTAACGATTTAGATACATTCGGACTGTTTTTTGAAGACATGGCTGTGCGAGACCTGCGTGTATATGCTGAAGCGTTGGATGGCGAACTTTACCATTACAGAGACAGCAATGGGCTTGAATGCGACACGGTTCTTCATCGACGTGATGGTAGCTATGCTCTGCTTGAAGTGAAATTGGGAGGGGAAGATCATATCAATGCCGCTGCGTCCAGTATGATAGAACTGGCAGAAAATATAGATACAGACAAAATGCCGGCACCATCGTTCATGGCGGTCATTACCGGAGTGGGCAAGTATGCCTATCGAAGACAAGATGGAGTATATGTCATTCCCATTGGTTGCTTGAAGGATTAAAGCTTTGCTGTAAGGGGATGTGGCTGTTTATTTTTCTTCTTTTATTTTTGTGCAGCTTGGAAAGTTGTATCGTTCTTTTGCTTCGGCAAGTTCTTTTGAAGCCTCGCCTGTATGCTCTTCGCTGTAGCCTGTGTGTGGCAGCGAGAGGTATATTTCGCTGGTCCTTATCATATTCGCTGGCAGCCATGCGGCAGTGTTTATCTTCTCTTTTATCTCTGCATAGTTAGGGGCTTCGGTGCTGGGTAGGTATTTCTCATTAAGCTCGTATAGCGCTCGGACATACATGGCGCTGACTACCATGCTCGCCGCCTCCTGGCTTGCAATCTCGCCACTTGCAACTCTCTCGTTGAATGAGTCGAAGATGTATTCTATTTCTTTAGCCCATGTCGTTGTGTTTTCTAAAGAACTCTCTTTCTCTGACGTTTCGTTTTCTTTTGAAGCAGCAGGTGCTGGGGTAGGGGGTGCCACTTGTTGTATTATTACAGGTTGTGGCGTGGAAGGTTGCGGAGAAGGCTGAGTGTTGGGAGAGTGTAGTAGTGCTAATGCCAAAGCTGCTATGGCTATTGCTGTTGGTAATAGCCATAGCAGTATGTCGGAGCGGCGCATGGCGGCTGTTATATCTGTGGCGTTAGTGTAGCGCTGTGATGGATTGGTGCGTGTGCAACGTTGTGCTATCAGTATGTAGCGGTGGGGAAATATTTGGTGTAGTATCTTGCCAAAAGCGTAGATGTCGGCTCTGTTGTCTATCTGTTTTCCCGCAGTTGTTCGGGTGCTGAGTAGTGGGGTGTGCCTGCTGGTTGTTTCAATATGGCGAAACTGTCGTTGTCGCTTAGTCCGAAGTCGATAACTCTCACGTTGTTGCCCGACGTGGTTATAATTATGTTGTTGGGCTTAAGGTCGCGGTGTATTATCTGGTGGGCGTGACAGTAGTCGATGGCGTGGAGTATCTGTTCTGCCACTTTTCGTCTTTGGGAATGGCTGTGATGCTCTTTGAGATAGTCGCCAAGTGTGCGTCCGTCTACATAGTCCATTACTATGCAGTGCCCTACGCCTTCCACTTCTTCCATCGACAGGGTGCGCACTATGTTTGTGTGCGACAGCTGTATGGCTATCTCAAATTCTTTGTGTAGAAGCTCTTCGTAGAAGGTGTTGCTGGCAAGGTCGTCGCGTAAGGTTTTGAGCATATACCATTGACCATAACGTTGGGCGCGCAGCAGTTTGCTGTGTCCCGAGGTCATGTAGTGTTGTATATGCTCGAATGTCGGCGAGGTATGTATGGCTTCTTCTGTTATCTCGCCCGACGACGATGTGTCGTTTTCTATCACTGTCTGTCTTGCTCTTTTAGGCATCACCTCTATCTTTGTCAGTCCGCCGTTCTTGCCCATGGCGAAGAGTTTGATGGTAGTGGTGTCGTGGGTGAGATTGTCTATATATAGAGGTTCGCCGAGTATGAATTGCGAACAGTTGAAGGTGTCGCCCGGCTGTATCTTGCTGTTTATGGCCTTTATCACCATAAAACGCTCGTTGCCAAGGCATGAGAAGGAGCAGCAGCGGTTGGGAATCCATGCCACTGTTACTATCGACCCTTGTGGCAGTGTTGCGCTTTCTATATGTTGCGACAGTATGGGCGACGAGGTGTTGCTGTCTACGTTGTTGCAGTAAAACTCCTCAAATTTGTCCCAGTTGGCATAGCTTGTACAGCGTGCCAGCACGTTGAGGGTGCTGTAGCGTATAGTACTGTAGCCATCTATGTAGCCCCATAGGCGTTTTAGTGTCGAAATGCTTAGTGTTTCGTTGGTCTGTTGGGCTATGTATGTTGATAGTTCTTCAAAGTCGCTTGGCGAGTGCATAGTATGCCCAATGCTTTGTTCTATCAGTTTTCGCATTAAGGCTATGTGGTCGGGGTTGATATTCATGGAATTGTTTATGATTTGCAAAAGTACGAAAAATAATTGTAATGGGTTGGAAAAGATAAAGAACCAACAAGAACTAATAAGAACTATTGCGAGTTGTCTTTTCTTCCGACTTTTGCACTTGAAAAATTTGAGTGATATGGCGCCTTACACTCATTTCTTTTCATCAAAATGATTGTTCAACAAAAATTAAGTTATTATTATGAAAAAAATCTTTTATTTCCTCTGCTTCGCATGTGTCGCAGCATTTATGGCATCGTGCGGTCCCAAAGGCGAGGAGGAGTCAAAGTCTATTGCTGCTAAAGAGGTCGACTTTGATGGAGAAGTTTTGGATGTGTTTGACATCATCGATGATTCTGTTAAAGTCCTTTTGACAAAAGAAAACACAGATGGAACAAAATGGAATGTAAAGCTTGTGGTAAACCTTGGTGCTAATCGTTCATGGAATGATATTATGAAAGAGTATCCCTGCAAGTTTGATGGCGAGGCATATATCAATGGCTGTTTTTATGGGAAAGGAATTAATTTTAGAGAAAAAGTTTTTCTTGATGCAAATGGTACAGCTCTTGATAATAGTGTTTCTTGTGAGACATCTTTCAGTATTGAATTAGATGAAAAGAATGAAGAAAAGGTTGTCTTTTGCCTATTATGGTCTACGGATTATGAAGAGGCAAAGGGTCTCTTCGACAAGGTGGCGGGAGCTAAATTCTCGTATGAGTTAACGAAGTACTATCATTCAGACCCGTCCTCATCTTCTTCCAGTTCTTCGTCTTCTTATGACGATGATGATGATGATTTGGGTGCTGCCTATGAGGCTCTCGAAGCCGCTGAGGCTGCTGCTGCTGCCATGTCTTCTGCCACATCCTATCGTGATGCACAGAAAGCTTTGAAGGAATACGAAAAAGCCGCCAAGGCTTTAGAAAACTTGTAATCTCTTAGTCGTTTGTCTACTGTTTCGTACACGATGGCTTTTTAGTACATGCTTGTATTTAAGCAAAAAACTAAATGGCGAGTGTACGAAACAGGTAGATGTAGCGAGAGAATAAAGTGAATGGAGAGAATTATTTTAATAATGTTTAATAACTTTTATAACATGGAAAATCAATCTTATCAAACCAATTTGCCTAAGTTGCCCAATGCAGTGGTAGTTCTTATCTTAGGTATCGCTTCTATCGTCTTCAGCTGCTTCTTTGTTGGCCCTGTCTGCGGCATTATAGGTCTTTGTCTCTCTGGCAAGGGTGTCAAGATGCATCAAACCTCGCCAAACGCCTATAGCGGCTATGGCATGCTCAATGCTGGTCGTATTACGTCTATTATCGGATTGGTGTTCGGAGTTATCTATATAATCATGTTCTTCGTCGCCAGTTCTCTGCTTGCCAATTTCTTGGGTAATCTTCCTCTTGTAGGCGGGTTTTACGAAAATATGCTTGATTTTTAACAGTATAGCCACAATGGTTCTATGATTGGCTTTGCTTTTATTGGTGAGGGTTTTTCGATGATGGCGTCTTTAGCAAACTCCTCGAGTATTGCGGCATCGTTAGCCTACTGGATAGAATGTCATGCTTTGCCATGTGCCTACAAGCATTTGTTTGGGATCTCGTGTCCTGCATGTGGCGGTCAGAGAGCTATTGTGGCTTTATTGCAAGGCGATCCGTTACAAGCTATATATCTATTTCCCCCGCTTATATTTATAGTTATAATGATGGTTTGGTTGGCGTTATATTTTTTGCGGCGTATTGCTGGCTTGTCTGTCAAGCTTGCCACTCCTGCTTTTCATATTTTCTTGATGATATTTGGTGCATCGTTTGTCTTTAATTTCATCTATCAAAATTGGATAATAGTATAATCGTCATGCCATTCTGTTGAAAAAAAATACATATTATGAAAAAAAATGTTTTACTCGCTGTTTTAGCAGTTGTTTTCTTTGCCGCCTGCTCTACCAGTATTGATTCTCAGTTAGACAGTCTTGAAAAGGCTGTAAAAAAGGGTGATATGAAAAAAGCTGAGAAAATTTGTGCGGCCCTTGAAAAGAATGACGATATAACCTTGGGTCAAGAACAACGTATGTTTGATATATTGGAAAACGCAGATGTTGATTTTGACTATTGATCTAAAGATAAATTTTAAGTATTTACAATTTTAACTGATTTTATTATGGAAAATAGTAACACCCCTGTCTCTGATGAGAACAAGAATACTATCTCTGAGGATAGAAAGATGCGTATCAGCGCTTTTTTTGCTGCCAACAATGGTGTCTTTTCTGAAGAGCGCATTCCTATGATGCGTCGTCGTTTGGAACAATGCAGTGATGCACAGTTTGATGCTGTTTGTTCTGTTGAATATAAAAGTCCCACCACCATGCTTATCATCTCAATCTTCTTGGGCGAGTGGGGTGTAGACCGTTTTATGCTTGGCGATGCTGGCTTGGGCGTCCTGAAGCTCCTTACTTGCGGTGGCGGTACTATATGGTGGCTTATCGATGTTATCAATATCAGCGGCAAGACCAAAAAGCTTAACGATAGCAAATTTGATGCTGTTATGTATTAACATTTAGTTGCATGAGTGTTGACAATACCTATTAGTTTATTTGTGCAGACGGCTCTATGGTGTTGTAGAGCCGTCTTTTTTTATAGATCTGAATATAGATATGATTTCTCTATATGAAACGCACGAAGATGGTGTTTATAGTATACAGTGTTGTACTTGTGTTGGCGGCGGTGGCGGTGAGGCATGTTGGCGTAGGCGTTGGTTTTTGCCTGTTTAGGAGTGCTACCGGCATACCGTGTCCAGGCTGCGGTGGCACAAGGGTGGCGTGGCTGTTGATGCAAGGCAGGGTGGGTGAGGCGTTGTGTCTCAATCCGTTGTCGGTAGCTGTTGTGGTGGCTATGGGTGTGGGTTGGCTGTGGCTGTTGGTGGATTGTTGCCGTGGCATACCTACATTGCTGACGCAACTTAAAAAGCCATGGCGGTGGTGGGTAACGCTTGTCGTTGTGGTGGTAATCGTAGTTGTGTGGGTGCGAAATATATGTCATGAATATAATGCTCTTGGAGTTTGTTTGTAGCTGCTTATTTTGTGTCGTGTCTTATGTCGTGTTGAGTCTTGTTTTTGCTCGTTCGTTTCTTGTTGGTGTTGTCTCTTCTCAAATCTTTTTGTACATCAGTTTATATCGTGCCTATGGTGTGTAAATGCAGTATATGTGCGTAAAGTGTCATTTGGTAAAAATGCTCTATATGAAAAAATATTTATCTTTTCTTTTTCTTTTGTTGCTTGTTTCTTTTGTCTTTGCTCAAAACAAGAAGTTGCAGAGTGCTACTGATAAAAACTTTTATGTTGCTCAGTATCTCCAAGCTGTGCCGGGAACGTTTACCTATAAGTATTATATCGATTCTGCTGGCAATCGTCTCAAGCATGGTCCCTTTAATATCAGTTGTTACTACAAGTTTCAGCTTAGCAATATTATTGCTGCCAAGTATA
>JAZRVD010000069.1:0-5220 GCA_045598945.1 Bacteroidales bacterium
GCGAAGGCATACGCAACTCGAAGAGGCCAAAGAAAGAGAGAGAAAAAGCAATGAATACAGCAAAGAAGATAAGATTTGGCAGCCAATGCGTACCAAGGAAATAGAGAGCCTCAGGACCGAAACAGAGTGTTAAGATAGCGCCAAGAACGGCAAAGACAAAGACAATAGAGACACCAAAGAGCCATGCCTGACGACGACTCTGGCTGCGAACGAAATAGTTGACCGTCATAGGTATCATAGGGAACACGCAAGGCGTAATCATGGTAAGCAGTCCACCCAAGAGAGCCAAGAGGAACGCACCCCATAACGACTGAGACGAGTCGTCGCTTGCAGGCGTGTCGGTAGCAGAAGATATGATAGTATCGGCAACTATCTTGCCAGTGTCGGCAACGGCAGCAGTAGTATCTACAACAGGAGTGCTATCGGCGCACTCAACAGCAGGGACATGAAAGACGAAATCGACATCTTCGGGAGGTATGCAGCTGCCATTGTTGCAAAGTTGGAACGACAGAGTACCTGATACATCAAACGCATCGGGAGTGGAGCGTTTAATTTTTTGACGAAAGGTTACGTTGCCCTGAAATGAGCGAACAGTACAGCCGAAAACCTCGTCGAACTGCTCGTAAGGCTTAGGCTCATAGACCGAGCCTTGCAGAGAATAAAGCTTGGATGGCTTGAAAGCAAACTGTGTGGGCAGCGGGCCGCCCTGGTCGGTACGAACAGAATAGATGTGCCACCCTTCATCGAGCTTGCACTGAAAGAGCAGTTCAGCCTCATCGGTCGATTTGGAAACAACATTGTAGCTCCAATGCGAAGGATTAAGCATGCCATCAGAGGCTGACGAGACCGTAGGGATAAATTGAGCAAAAGCAACATTACTGCCAAAAGTGAATACAGACAACAGCAAAAAAAGGACGAAACGATAGAAAGCTGACATATTAAAACAATTAAAATTATACAACATTACACTATGTCGAGACGAGAAAACAGCACACAGAGAATCGACACCTACTGCAAATTGAACGACATAGTCTTGTCGGTACGTGCAGTCTTGACGTTGAGCTTATACTTTTTGCGAGCCATCTTGGTGATATTGATACGAGCCCCATTCTTGTAATGAGGTATATGACGCACCACGTCGCCAGACTGTGTCATAAAGGTAACTTCCGCTTCCGGACTGTCGAAGACGAGGGTAACATAACCGTCGGCGAGATACGGCACCACGCGTATCTTCTCTTCTCCGTCGTCGTCAGGCTCTGCGTCATTTTCTGTATCAGGTTGCGGTGCGGCAGGCTTCACCTTTGCTGGCTGGTCATCTTTGTTGGCAGGCTCATTTTGAGCCAGCTGAGGCTCTTCCTTCTTTTCAAGGGTAAAGCCGGTGAGTGTTGCCATGCCATAGAGGTCGTAGCCCACATAGAGAGTGTTTTTGCTATCCACAGCCATAGCCGTAACCGTGCCTTTTGGTAGTCGGTTGGCGGCAACGGTGAAGACATCCCAAGTGCTTTTGCGGTCGAACACAGCAATACCGCCATCAGTGGCAACCCAAAGGTTGCCGTTGTGGTCGAGTACCAGTGCATTGACCTGATCGCCAGGCATAGAAGAGTTCTTGCTGTTGTATACCTTCCATGTCTCGCCATCGTAGCGTGCGAGACCTCCAAGCGTACCCACCCACTTCACATCATCGTCGTCGACAACGATAGCAGGCGTAATCTTATCAGGCAGGCCGCTGTTTTCGGGAGTAAAGGAGACCCAACGCTTGCCGTTGTACATACCCAGACCGCCATTGGTGCCTATCCACTTGCGGTTGCGGCGGTCGATAGCGGCACAGAGGATAAAGTCGCTTGGCAAGCCAGAGTCTTTGGGGGTGATAAGCTCCCAATTCTGATTGTCGTAGAAAGCTATGCCGGCCAGAGTAACGCCAATCCACTTGTTGTCGACCGAGTCGATGGCAATGTCGCTCACGAACTTCAAACCGAGACGATGAGTCTCGATGTCGAAGTCCTGCCACTGAGAGCCGTCGAAGACAATAACTCCATAGTCGTCGGTGCCTATCCACAATTTATTTTTCCTATCGACAGTGATACAGTTGACCGACTGGTCCTTGAGTTTTTTGTTGAACATGGCGTAGTCTGTCCATGTGCGTCCCTTCAGTTTGCAGAGACCAAGGTTGGTACCCACCCAGACATTGTCGGAGGCATCGATGGCGATAGCGAGAATGGTGTTGCCGCCAATCTCCGAATTGTTGGTGTTGTATATACGCCAGATGCCACGCGACGGGTCGGCAGCACCATCATAGACTTCGAGAGAAGTGGCGGCAGCCGAGCAGAGCAATAAGGCTGCAAACAGGAAAGAGCGAAAGAGTTTCATCACGGCAATCAAGTTTTATGTTTTTCCTTTTTAGCGGCAGGAAACAATATATTATTGAGTATCAGGCGGTAACCTGGCGAATTAGGATATAGCGAGAGGTCGGTAGGTGGGTCGCCGACATAATGGCTGTAGTCTTCTGGGTCGTGTCCGCCGAGGAAGGTCCATGTGCCTTTGCCAAATTCGCCATGCAGGTAGCGCACTTCGCCAAGTTGCTTGTTTTCGGCAAGTATGACAGCGTTAGACTTGACCGTCTCGCGGCGGAAAGCAGTGGTCTGCCCCATAAAGCCATGAATGACGCGCGTATGGCACTGCGTGAGCATGGTGGGTATCCAATCCCACTTAGCGGAGAACTCAAAGAGGGTAAAGAAATCGTGCGCCTCGTCGACTTTGCCACGACGAGCGCGGCTGTCGACGTCGATAGTAGAGATCTCATACTCCGACGGGTTGAGGCTTATCTTGAAATCTTTGAAGGCGAAGGTGTTGGAGAAGTCGAGCAATTGCTGTGCTCCAGGTTGTACGGGGTCGCCGTCGAACATCACGTCGCAGATGTCTACATGCTCGGCTGCGAGAGCCACATCATAGCTGTCGGGGGCAGAGCACATGGCAAAGAGGAAGCCGCCGCCCGACACAAACTCTCTGATTTTGAGAGCCACACCGAGCTTTAAGTCGGAAACCTTGCTGAAGCCCAGCTTGCGAGCCGACGCCTCTTGCGCCTTGACATCTTCGATATACCACTGCTGATTGCGATAGCTGCCCCAGAACTTGCCATACTGGCCTGTAAAATCCTCGTGATGCAGATGCAGCCAGTCGTAGGTAGGCAGCACGCCCTGTATCACCTCATCGTCGTAGACCACGTCGTAGGGAATCTCGGCAAAGGTGAGGACAAGCGTTACGGCATCGTCCCAAGGGAGTTTGTTTTTAGGCGAATAGACGGCTATACGCGGAGCCTTCTGCAGCTTGACAGCGTCCATATTGATGTCGGAACGGGAGATATAGCTCAAGATCTCAGTGCTTTGGCCGTCGGCAATAGTCTGCACGGTAACGCCGCGCAATTTACATTCGCGTTCAATGAGGTCGGCGTACTTCATCATAAAGCTGCCGCCGCGATAGTTAAGCAGCCATGTAACCTCGACATCGCGTTGCAGTGCCCAGAAGGCTACGCCGTATGCCTTGAGATGATTCTTTTGTGCGTCGTCCATGGGGATAAGGAGGTACGACGCTCGCAGAGGCGCCACAACAATCACAAAAAGCAGAAATATAGACAAAAGACGTTTCACAGGCATTATATTTTAGATGTCGCTATGCCACCACCTCGTTGAGAACACATATAGCTTTTTCGATAGACGAGACGTTGAAACAGACAAGGCTCAGGCGTATGTCTGTCTGCTTGATACGCGAGGTGTCGGGGTGAGTATTGGCGAACTGTATCATTTTAGAGAAATTGACGGAGGCGTAGAACGGGTTGTCGCGGTCGGTAGAGAAAAAGCAGCTCATCTTGTCTTGCTTCAGCACCAGCTTCTCTATGCCGAAATTCTTTGCCATGCGACGAAGCACAATGGTTTTTATCAGCTCTTCGGTCTCTGGAGGGATGGTGCCGAAACGGTCGACAAGCCTTCCACGATACTCGTCGAGCTGCTCGTCGGTAACGAGGTCGTTGAGTTCCTTGTACAGCAGCAGACGCTCGCTGACGCTGGTAACATAGTCGTCGGGCAGCATCACGGCGAGATCGGTCTCGATAACGCACTCCTTGACAAAGTTGCCATCGCGCTTGCGTTCGTTGTTGAAAAGTTCCTTGAACTCGGTCTCTTTCAGCTCCTCGATGGCCTCGTCCAAGATTTTGTGGTAGGCGTCGTAGCCAATATCCTGAATAAAGCCGCTTTGCTCAGCGCCCAGGATATTGCCTGCGCCGCGAATATCGAGGTCGCGCATAGCTATATTAAAGCCGCTGCCCAGGGTGCTGAACTCTTCAATAGCCCTGAGACGCTTCTTGGCGTCCTCAGTAAGCACGTCGAACGACGGCACCATGAGGTAGCAGAAGGCCTTTTTGTTGCTACGTACCATAGGCCCACGGATCTGATGCAGTGCGCTAAGGCCGAAATGCTGTGCATCGTTGACAATCATAGTATTGGCATTGGGTATATCCAATCCGTTCTCGACAATAGCAGTGGCTACCAGCACATCGATATCTCCATTGACGAAAGCCATCATGCGCTCTTCCATCTCCTTGCCGTCCATCTGCCCATGCACCACGGCAATACGAGCATCTGGCACCAGACGTGCCACAAGGCCTGCCATCTCCATAAGGTTTTCTATACGGTTGCTGAGGAAGAACACCTGTCCGCCACGGCTCATCTCGTAGGCTATGGCGTCGCGGATGACGGTCTCGCTAAAGAGGCACAGCTCGGTGTGGATAGGCTGACGGTTGGGTGGCGGCGTCTGCAGGACACTGAGGTCGCGAGCGCCCATCAGAGAGAACTGGAGGGTACGCGGTATAGGCGTAGCGGTGAGCGTCAAACAGTCGACATTGACCTTCATCTGACGCAGCTTCTCCTTGGTAGAGACCCCGAAACGTTGCTCCTCGTCGACAATCAGCAAACCGAGGTCCTTGAATTTTAGGTTTTTATTGGTGATAGCATGCGTGCCTATCAAGATATCGATCTTGCCATCGGCGAGACGACGATAGATATCGTTCTTTTGCTTGGTAGAGCGGAAACGGTTGAGATATTCGATATTGACCGGAAGGCCAGCCATGCGGTCGCGGAAGGTGTTGTAGTGTTGAAACGACAGCATGGTGCTCGGCACAAGTACCGCCACCTGCTTGCTGTCGCACACAGCCTTGAAGGCGGCGCGGAT
>JAZRVD010000070.1:0-1672 GCA_045598945.1 Bacteroidales bacterium
TGGGGCTGGGAGCAAAACGTACTCTAACCTTCTGTTTTTGTTTCATTGTGTTGTATTTTTTTATTATTATTTGTCGCTTTGATGGGGTATGATATCGCCAAAACGTTTTTTCCCTTTGATGTAGTGGTCTACGAGCAATAGCCCGTTGTATATGCAGCTTATGTCGGGCTTGTGGGTGTTGGCTTTGCGTTTTTTCTTGAGGTCGGGCAGCCATTTGAAAAAGGCACGGTGTGCCTGCCATACGGCTTTAAGCTCTTTGGGCTTGCCTTCGCAGAGAAACTTTATGGCGGCTATGCCGTCGAGTATTAGACGTAAGGCTATGACAAAATGTATACGGTGTTGTGGCAGGTTTTTGTATAGCAATGCCATGTTGTTGCGAAAATTGAGGTACGTTTTGCGGGGTGAGCTTTTGGGCAGTGTGCCGCCACCGACATGGTAGATGACGCTGTCGGGACAGTAGACGATGCGGTATCCGGCATTCTTGGCTCTCCAACATAGGTCTATCTCTTCCATGTGGGCGAAGAAGTCGTTGTCGAGACCGCCAAGTTCATGCCATACCGAGGCGCGTACAAACATTGCTGCACCCGATGCCCAGAATATCTCGCAGGCGTCGTCGTATTGTCCGTGATCTTCTTCGAGATTGTTGAATATGCGTCCGCGACAGAAGGGATAGCCGTATTTGTCTATAAATCCGCCGGCGCCGCCGGCGTACTCAAAGGTGTCGCGCTTGTCGTACATCAGCATCTTGGGCTGTGCCATAGCTATGCTGCTGTCGTTGTCCATCATGTTCACGATAGGCTCTATCCATTGTGGCGTTACCTCTACGTCGTCGTTGAGCAGCACATAGTATTCGGCATCAACTTCTGCCAAGGCGCGGTTGTACCCTTCGGCAAAGCCGTGGTTTTTGTCAAGGCGTATTATGCGTATGGCGGGGTATTCTGTTGACACAAAGGATAGTGAGTCGTCAGTCGAGCCGTTGTCGGCTACTATTACTTCGGCTTCGGCAGGACAATGGCTTGTTACAGAAGGTAGAAACTTTTGTAGCATTGCCTTGCCGTTCCAGTTGAGTATCACTATGGCTGTCTTCATGTTTTTGTGTTCTTGACGACGTTTTTTTTTTGTGTTTGGCTATTTGTAGAGGGGCATCTCTGCTGGACGTTTGCGTTTCCATCGTTTGTGGCTCCATAGCCAGTATTGCGGCTGACGTTTTAGCAGTTCTTCGAGGGTGCGGACGTATCGGCTTACTATTGAATATTGTGGCTGCAGTGTTGGTGTGGGGCAGAAGTCGCTAAGTGTTACAGTATAGTGGCCTCTGCTTGTCTTGTTCACCTCGTAGTAGACTATTGGCATGTCATATTTGCGTGCAAAGTATTCTGGACCGAATAGAAATGGCGTCTCTTGGTTGAGAAAGAGGGTCCAGTAGCTTTTGTATGTATTGCTTGGCGACTGGTCGGCGAGCATCATATAGGCGCAAGGCACATGGTATTTGTTGTAGAAGGCCATAACTTCTCTCACGTTGGTCTGGTCTACTATCACGTAGCCGAAACGTGCGCGTCGGCTTGTTATGTAGCCTGCTACGCTTTTGTCGTTGAGTGGCTTGCCGACACCTATAGCGTGGTGGAGTATTTGTCGGTTGAGACTGGTAATCATGTATTCCCAGTTGTTGTAGTGC
>JAZRVD010000071.1:0-10266 GCA_045598945.1 Bacteroidales bacterium
TTCCTTTGCGAAGGAGCTTGACAATTTGGGCTTCGCGCCTCTAGACCTTTGGCTCGCGCCTCGATTTCAAGACGCATCCGTCCGTATTTTTTCGCTTCTGTTCGGTCGATTAGGGCTCTGGGCGTCGAAAATAAGCCCTAAAGACGAGCTTCGGCGTTTTCTGCCGACGCTTTTGCCGACGACTATATTGTTACCAGTTCTACGCGTATTGAGAATAAGATAGGTCGCAATTTCTATCTTGACCTTGTCTTTGATTACGAACATCGCAATCTTGTTCCCGAAGGCTCCAAGCGCGACGACATCTTTACCGAGGTGGCTCTTCGCATTAAATTCTAACAAATTACGAAATAAGTTATTCATAATGATAGGTTGCCATACTGTAAGGTGTGGCAACCTATTGTTTTATATTGATTTTTTATGTTGTAATTGTTTGCACAGCTTCTTGCTGCCTTCTACAAGGAGTATTGTTATGATGGTCAGTGCCTCGGATGTAGGTACGGCGAGCCATAGTCCTTTGGTGCCAAGCCATATAGGCAGTAGCAGGAAAGCGGCTATCATAAACACTATGCCTCGTAAAAGGGTGTAGACAACGGCGGCTCTCGACTGTTCGATGCTCTGCAAGTAGCCTATAATTACTATGTTGAGTGCCATGATGATAAGACCGGAAGCGTAGAATGGCAGACCTTGTGAGGCAAGGGAATATGCCGCTTTGTCGGAGGTGAGGAAGGCTGAGACTACCACTGGTGAGATGAATATGAAGAAGGCGCTTATCACCATGCCTAACAGTACAGCTACGGTGATGCTGAGTCTTAATGTTTTGCGAGTGTTGGGCTTGCCCTGTTTGCCAAGTCCGTAGTTGTAGCTTACTATGGGTTGCGACGATTGAGCCACGGCAGTGTATATCATGTATACCAAGGGGAAGAGGTAGCATGCCACGCTATATGCTGCTACGCCGTCATTGCCAAGATATTTGAGAAACTGCTGGTTGCCGATAAACATCATTATAGCTACTGCAAGTTCGCCAACGAGGGCTGAGGCGCCAGTGCGTATCATGTAGCCTATGTTGCGCAGTGAGAGGCGCAGGCTGGTGAGAGAGCGCTTGATTTTGTGGAAATGCAGCGTGTTGCTTTTGAAAAACATGTAGTATAGCACCATGCAGGCACCTATCAGGCTTCCGATATCGGTGGCTAACGATGCGCCTTTGAGTCCCATGTGGCAGGGAAAGATAAAGATGTAGTCGAGAGCAAGGTTGACAATGGCGGGGATGATGTTGGAGAACATGGCGTAGCGTGGCGACCCGTCGAGGCGGATGGCGAAGAGACCTATAGTCTCCACCATCAACAGTAGGCATGTGGGTATAAACCATATATAGTATTCGTAGGCGTAGGGCATTAGTTCTGGTGAGGTGCCGAGGAAGGTTAGTATGGGGTATGGAAGGAGGTAGCACACGGTGCCTATGATGATGGCTATGATGGTAGTAGCTATGAAGAGCTGCGAGGTGCATAGGCGTGCCGCTTTGATATTGTGGTGCGAGAGGTGTATGGCTGCCACTATGCTGAAACCGCTGCCGAACATTAGTCCCAAGCCGTTGATAAGCATCATGATGGGGCCTACGAGATTGATGGCTGCCAAGCCTTTGTCGCCTATGCCGTGACCTACAAAGATGCCGTCGGTGAGGATGAACGCCATGTTGAATATCATGCCCAACAGTGTGGGTATGAAGATGCTGCTAAATAGTTTGCCTATGTTGCTGCTGCCAAGGTCTATGTTGTCTCTGTTGTCGTACATGGGTGGTAGAATGTGTTGATATTTTGTTATGTAGTGCTATTCGTCGTCGTTGGATTGTTTTTTTTCAAAGTCGCGCAGACTTCTTAGGTATATGCTTGGGCTGAAATGTGCGGCAAGCTGCTGTGCTTTGTTCTGCATGGTTACGATGCAATATTTTTTGCATAGGATGTCGTATACAAGGGTGTCTATGAGACTGTGGTAATCTTTTGAGGTCTCTTTGTTGCTGATTGTCAGCGAGGTTAAAGGAGAAAGCAGCTCGGCGATGTTGGTTAGCGCATGGAGAAAGTAGTTGCTGGCTTTGTCTATACGTTCCGATAGCCATGCAAAGTATTCGTCTTCGTTGTGCAGTATGGGTCTGCCGTCTTGCAAGGGGTATGTGGCGGTGTCGTGGGTGCGTTGTTTAGAGATGTTGAGAGGAAAGGATGGCAGACAGCAGTCTATGTGGATATGAAAGCGGTTGGATACTTGCGACATGGTGTCGACAAGTTTGGCTATGTCGTCTATTGCTGCCACCTTGTTGGTGTATTTTTTTGGTAGCTTGTGGTGCATCAGTTCGCACAGTTTTACTGTCTGACTGTTGATGCTGTTGTAGTCGAAAAACTGATAGAGGGTTTTGAAAAAATATGCTTTTTGTTCTGTGGCGAGGGTGCTGTGTAGTTCTGCTTCGGTAGGCTTGCATTGGTCGAAATGACTCACAGCCTTGTCGCATATAGCGCCGTGAGGGGTGAGACGCGATGATAGTACAAGACCTTCGAGGGTGCGGCAGCGGCTTAGTGCCACATATACTTGTCCGTATGCAAAGGCGGCAGCTATGTCGATGACCACATGGTCGAAAGTTAGCCCTTGTGCCTTGTGGATGGTAACAGCCCAGGCTAATCGGAGCGGTATCTGCTTGAAGGTGCCGTCGACTACTTGTTCTATGTCGTTAGTGGCGCTGTTGACTTGGTAGCTGATATTTTCCCATGTGTCGGGAGTTACCTCTATGGTGTCTTTTTTGCCATCGCGGTCTACTGTTACATATACGGTAGGCTCGTCGCTGTTGTTGTCGATGTCGCTAATGGTGCCTATAAGACCGTTGTAGTAGTTGTGATGGTATGAAGGGTCGTTTTTGATAAACATCACTTGTGCACCTACTTTCAATTCGAGAACCTCGTCTGTTGGGTAGCTGCTGACTGGAAATTTGTCTTCTATCTCGGCTTGTATTTTTACCACCGGTTTTTTTATCTCATTGAGTTTTTTTTGATTGTATTTGTCGGCTTGATTGTTGTGGGTGGTAAGGCGTATGTAGTCGTTGGCGTCTTTGTCGGGATTGAAGTCAGGCAGGTGGCGTTTGTTGAGTTCGTTGAGAGTGAAGGTGTCGAAGTTGTTGTCGCGTATGTTGTTGAGCAACTGTATAAATGATGCGTCGTGCTGACGAAATATGTGTGTCAGTTCTATGGTCTTGAAGTTGATTTTCTGTAGAGCCTTGCTGCTGAAGAAAAAAGGTGATGGATAGACTTTTTGCAGGTATGCCGCTTCGTCGTTGGTAACTACTGGCGGTAGCTGGTGTATGTCGCCTATTAGCAACAGCTGCACTCCGCCAAAGGGTAGTGAGGTATGGCGATAGGTGCGTAGGCGCATGTCGATGGCATCGAGCAGGTCGGCGCGTACCATGCTTATCTCGTCAATAATGATGAGGTCGAGCGACTTGATGATGTCTATTTTGCGTTTGCGTAGTTTCTGCTTGTCGCCGTTCTGTTGGTACTCGGTTATAAGTTCTGGAATGTCGGGCAGGTAGGGACAGAAAGGTAGCTGGAAGAAAGAGTGTATAGTAACTCCGCCGGCGTTGATAGCGGCAACACCGGTGGGGGCGAGGATGACGAATTGTTTAGATAGGGTCTTGGTAAGGTGGTTGAGAAATGTTGTCTTGCCAGTGCCGGCTTTGCCGGTTAGAAAGATGGAGATGTTGGTAGATTGTATGTAGCTCTCGGCAAGTTCTAATTGGGGTGTACTTTTCAAGGCATGATTTTTTTTGTAGGGAATGATGATTGTCGTTTAGGATATGGGCACTTTGCGGTCGATGGTGAAGCTCATGGGCGACACTTTGAGCAGTGGTGCAAATTGGCGACGTTTCCACTCGTTCTGGCGTACTTTGCGCAACACTGTAGCTACCAGCTCGGCATCGTAGCCTTCGGCAACGATATCGTCGTAGCACAGCTGCTCTTCTATATGCAGGCTTAGTATGCTGTCGAGGGTGTCGTAGTCGGGCAGACTGTCGCTGTCTTTTTGGTTGGGACGTAGTTCGGCAGATGGAGCTTTGTCTATGGTGTTTTGAGGTATTATTACCTGTTCGCGGTTGATATATGCGCAAAGGTCGTAGACGTCAGTCTTGTAGAGGTCTGCTATTACGGCCAGTGCTCCGCAGCTGTCGCCGTAGAGTGTGCCGTAGCCCATGGCAGCCTCCGACTTGTTGGTGGTGTTCAGCACCAGTGCGCCAGTTTTGTTGGCGTAGCTCATGGCTATGGTGCCGCGTATGCGTGCCTGCATGTTTTCTTCGGTAACGTCTTCGGGACGGTTGCCAAAGACAGGCTTCATGCTCTCTCGTAGGGTGTCGAATATGGGGCGTATAGGCACTATGTCGTAGGTGATAGCAAGGTTGTGAGCCAGCTCTTCGGCATCGCGTACAGAGTGGTCGGTGCTATATTGTGAAGGCATCAGCAGTCCGTGGACGTTGTCGGCACCGAGTGCTGCTACGGCGAGAGCGCACACCAGTGCCGAGTCGACACCTCCCGACAAGCCCAGCACTGCTTTTTGCAGATGATTTTTAGCAAAATAGTCGCGTATGCCCATCACAAGGGCTTTGTATACCAGCTCTACCGCTTCGGGTTTCTCATCGTCGCACGACGAGAGCAGCTGCATGTCGACGGTGGTGCTGTAGGTTTCGAAGTAGGGCAACTGACACAGCACGCTGCCTGCTGCATTGAGAGCCATGGAGCCGCCGGCAAAGAGGAAAGAGCCTTCTCCGCCTATGCGGTTGGCGTAGAGTAGCGAGGCGTTGAGGTTCTCCACTATCTTGCGCATACGGTAGCGTGTACGGTATGGCTTGTTGTAGTCAAATACGTTGCAGCCGCAGCATATTACTATGTCTGGCTGGTCTATATGTCCTTTGGTAAGTTCTTTGAGGTCTTCGTAGAAGCCTATGGCTATTTGCTGGTCTTGATATTGTATCACTTGTACGCCTTCGCCGCGTACAAAGTATTTCTGCTCGTCGGGGGCGAGGTATTTCTTTGTTATCGTGGCACGTATGGCGTTGTTCTGTACAAAGACTATGGCGTTGCAGAGTCCTTTGTCTTGTATTTGTAGTGGCATGCCTATCAAGAAGGCTCGGTGTTCGCTGTTGGCTACAAGTTCTTGCAACACAGCCTGGCAACGTTTCTGCAAGTCAGTGTATGCCGCTGCGCCGTAGAGTGGATAGCCGCACAGGGTGCAGGCAGGGAAAACGGTAAGCAGTGCCTCGTGAGCTTCAGGCTTGTCTATCTCTTCCAATATCCATTGCAGGTTGGCTTCGGGATTGCAGGTGTTGATGTCGTGCTGTACGATATGTATTTTCATTGTTGTATTGATGTTTCGTTTGTGCTATTCTTGCGGGAGCTCCATCTCTTTGATGCTGGTGCTAATGGAGTAGCCCGGCTTCTTCAGTCCGGCAACAGGTGTTGTGTTGATGACTATCTGGCTTTCGTTGATGCCAAGGCTGTTAAGGTGGTGGCGCAATATGTTATTTCTAATCTCTACATGTTGTGGTAGTGGCAGGCTGTCGATGGCAGGATATGTCTGCTGGTTGAAGGTAACGATGATACTCTCGTCGTTTTTTGCCATCTCGCTTATCTTGTCTATTTGGTAGTATTGCTCTGATGTGAAATCGCGTGCTGCGGTGTCGATGGCTATAAACACTGTCCCGTCGTCGTTGCCTCCGCTGATGGCGTTGCCCAAGGCTCTGACTGGCGAGGTGGCCACCTTTACAACGAGTTGTCCGAGGGTTTTCCATACCAGTTTTATGTAGTTGAACTCTGGTTTGTCTATATTGCCGCTGATAGGCACGTCGAGCAGTATCTTGTCGTCCTTGTCTTTAAGTACATAAAGTGCTGCTTTAAGGGGCAGGTGCATCTCGGCTTTTACATCTTTGCGACGTTTGCCTACGGTGGCTTTGTATATGTCTACTTGGTTTTGTCCTTGCAATTCGCTGTTGTTGATGCGGTTGTCGCTGACAAATGAGAAAGTGCCGTCGGTAAATGGCTGGCCGAGGTAGGCTACGAGGTAGGGGCTGAGGTCGGTGAGGTGGAGGTCTTTGATGCGCAGGTTGAGGTGCTGGTGCTTCTTCCAGTTGCTGATGTTGCCTTGCCAGCGTATGGTGGCATAGCCGCCGCTGGGTAGAGCGGCGTAGATGCTGGCGCTGTTATCGCCGTTAAGTGTAATGTTGTCTGCCTTGATGTTGAGCTTGTTGATAGGAAATACAAAGTCGTCGGGCATGGTGTGGTCGGCGTATGTAACGTTGCTGTTTCTCATCTCAAAGTGCTTGACGAGCAGTTGCATGGGCTGTGATGGGGTAGAGGCTGAGGTGTCGGCGGGTGCCTGTTGTGTTGTGGTGTCGGCAGTTTGTTGCGGCACATCGAGGAGTGTGGTGAAGCTGTTGTGGCTTTCGTAGGTCTCGTAGCTGGTCTTCAGCCCGTCGATAATAACGTCGCCAATGCTGTAGCTGTTGTCGGCAAGGTTAAGGTTGTCGATGCCTATGTCGATGCTCTTGCATTGTGCTACGCTGGTTCCTTTGCCGTCTATAACGTCGATGTCGTTGAGGGCTACTGTACCGTCTATTTGCATCTTCATTATCTCACTAAGGTTGCCCTTTACGTTGGCGTGCAGGTTGAGGCTGCCGCCAAGCTCTTTGGTGTTGATAAAGTCGGTGAGGTAGGGCAGGGCTTGATTTAGGGCAAACTGCTCAAGGGCTATTGCTATGTCAAAGTCATTGCTTGATGAGTTGTAGCCAAGGTTGGCGTTGAGCGAGCCGCCGTCGGCAAACATCAGGTTTAGACCGCCGTTGGTAGCTTCGTCGCCACCTATGCAGAAGTCGGGTATGGCGAGGTTGAGATCGTTAAAGCCCCAGTGGCTGTGCTTTGCGAGGTCGCTATATTGTATGTCGCCATTGGAAAGGCGAATGTTGTGCAGCTTTATTATCCATGACGAGGCGGTGGTGTCTTCAGGCTCTTCGGGCTTAGGCTCGTCGCTTGAAAAATGGTCGAGAAGAGAGGTGAAATTGAATACGTCGCCATTCTGTTCAACATTGACGTTAAGTCCAGCTAATGTTATATGGTTTACATCTACTGTGCTGTTTATCAGTTTCAGAAGCTTTAGTTTGATGTCGAGGGTGTCGAAGCCCGCAAAGGTCGTTGTCTTGTCGTCTTCATAAATGTCGAGGTTGTGAAGGGCAAGGTGTCCGTTGAAGAGGTTGAGGTCTATGTTGTCTATATTTACACGTCGCCCTATAAGCTCTTCGCCGTGATTGTTGACGTAGTTTTTGGCTATCGACCCTGCGAAAAGGGTTGCTAATATAAGTATTACTAATATTAATCCGATAAGGCTGCCAAGAGATATCAATGTGATTTTTAGTGCTTTATTCATGATGCGTAATTTGATGTTTAATGTGCAAAGATAGTTATTTAATTTCTGATTTTTTGTACTTTAACATGTGTTGAGGATAATAATATTATGTTATATTGCAAAAGGTTGTATCTTTGCAATATGAACAGACAAGTAGTAGCAGTGGTTTTGGCTGCTGGGTCGGGCTCTCGTTTTGGAGGCGAGTTGCCCAAGCAATTTCTTCCTTATGATGGTAGAACGCTGGTGGAGCGTTCTATCGATGCATTCCAGTCTTCGCCGTTGGTAGACAAGGTGGCTGTGGTGGTGGCGCCAGCCTACCGTCAGCACATGCAGTCTATAGTGCAAGGCAACGATTGGAGCAAGCTATGCGGCATTATCGACGGTGGTGCTGAACGTTATCTGTCGTCGGTTAATGCGTTGAAGTCTTTTGATGGTCAGAGCAACGATGATGTGATATTGTTGCATGACGCAGCACGTCCCTTTGTGTCGCAGCAGGTCATAGCCAATGTGGTGCAAAAGTTGGAGACTTATCAGGCTGCTGCTGCTGGCATACCTGCTACCGACACGCTGTGGCTCACCTCGTCGTGCGGCGATGTGGTTATTCAGTCTATTCCCGACCGCAGGTGCTGTTATCAAGCGCAGACACCGCAGGGCTTTCGCTTTGGAGTGTTGCGGCGAGCCTATAGCATGGCATTGCAAGACGCCTGCATAGTGGCTACTGATGATTGCGGCATATTGAAGCGTTATTTACCCGAGGTGACTATAGCCATTGCCGAAGGCGACTATGCTAACAAGAAAATCACCTTCGCTACAGACATTTAGTCTCATCACTTTTCAACGCATGGCATTTGCTGGCATATTTGTGTGACAAAATATATGTCAATTGGCTGGTTTTATTTTGTAATACCAGCCTTTTTTTGCTGAGTATCATTGTTTTAATTGAAATATATTAATTTTTTTTTGTGTTTCTAAAAAATAGTTCTACATTTGCATTGTAGAACCGTGAGTAAGGTTCGCAAAAGAAAGCGCATTTTTCTGTGTTATTCCTACTATCGTGAACGTCGACAATTCACTGCCATTATGGAATAACGGGAGGTGGGTATCCATAAGTTGTATTGTATCCTGTTGCAATATAACACAAGTGGATCTGTAGCCAGCTCTTGTTTATATGGCAAAGGGAGTCGACGCCCAACGATAGGTAAGCAAATAGCATCAATGGTACGGCTCCACTTTCTTTTTACTCTTTTTTTATCTAGGGATTGTCGTTTAATTCAAAGAATTAGATAACTGTTGACGAGTGTATGCTATCAGAGGTCGCCTTCGTGAGCCTTTTTTGACTTTTTCCACGTTACTTGAACCCTTTTTTGTATAATATGGACACAGTTGTCCATATCGGAGCGACAATGTTGATTTGATAAATGATCAAGCGACCTTGGAGCGTTTTGCTTCTGTCAATCTCTTTGCCAGCCTGACTGCATTTGCCGTATGGATGCCGAAGAAGATAATCAAAATTTCCGTCTTCTTGACTCTGCCGTTTATTCGTCCGAGCCCATAATGTTCTTTCTGTGTTCCGAAAGATCCTTCCATTGCTGTCGCCCTAACCCTGGCCAACTCCTTCTTTACGAGGCTGGATGTGGTGGAAGATTCATGTTTTTTCCCCTTCTGCGAGAACGACGTCTCAATGCCTCGTTTAGTGCAGAATGTGCGATTGTTGTTGCCGGAATAGCTGCAGTCGCCAGCCAGTTTGGCGACCTTCTCTCCGAAAAGCTTCTCTGCCAGCTTTACGCAATGCACAAGACGTGTGCCCTCGTTAAAGGCGTTGAAGGAGAGTTTCTCAATGAAAGATATGCCGTCCACCTGTATGTTGTTGCATTTCGCTCCAAACTCGACCTTCTTTATCTCTTTGCCTCTTACTATTGGACGCACGTACGGCTTGTTGACGCTCACTATGCGGTTGGGTATGCTTTCCTTTGCATTGTTACTCTCGTGGTGGTTGCACTGTTGACGGTATATCTTTGTTATCGTCTTTATTTCTGTTCGTTGCCTATTTGAAAATAGTCCTTCGCAAGAGCTGTCTCTGTCAAGCCTCCTAATCTCTGACAGTATCTTCCCCAACAAGTCCAGCAGACGACGGATCATTCTACGGGTACGCTTTTTACTGTGACGGCGCTGCTTCATATATGCCATGTTGTCCCGAGACACGTCAAGGTACTTTGTCCTCATGCGATGAATGCCGAGCTTCTTGCTTGCCTCGCACATCGTTGCGTACGCCTTTTCAATACATTCCCACAGCAGTTTCGCATCGGTCGGGTAGCGCATGGAGCTCTCGTAGCAGGTGGCATCGGTGTATACCGTGTCGAAATCATTCATGTACGGCTTCCACGCCTTTGCCAATACCTCTTGCAAGTTCTGTATTTTCAAACGGTTGGACAGGTCAAGTATAATGTCATCTATGAGTTTGTAATTGGTCAGAGGGTTCTTTGAGCAGATCCGAATGCCACAGAATATCTGGTAGTGGATATTTGCGTTGAGCTGTTCCATGAGTTTGGGGGCTGACAATCCCGTATATGCTTTGAGAAACAAGAGGGCCACCTTGCCTTCAGGGCTGAAATAGGACTTGCGGCCACGTTTTGCGTACAGATTGTCGTTTGTCAACCCCAAACTTGCCGCCAGTTCGTGAAGCGGAAGCAAGGAATGCATGCACCCAAGTTCACTTTTTCGGAATGACTCTTCATACTCTTTGTACAAATCGAACTCTGTGAATAAAAATGTTTGGGTTAATTCAGAAATTTGTTGTACTTTTGCCATGTCGATTATTTTTCGATTCCCCCAAAATAGGTAATTTAG
>JAZRVD010000072.1:0-1331 GCA_045598945.1 Bacteroidales bacterium
TCCTCCATAATGGTGAGGTCGGCGGCAAAGTCAGTATCGAAGACATAATCGAAGCCTATACGACGTAGCGCGGCAGCCATCTGACCAGTAACAAGCTCGCCAGGCTCCATTCCGAATTCCTCGCCAAGAGCCGCACGCACAGCTGGAGCTGTCTGTACGATAACAGTCTTCTTAGGATTGTTGATGGCCGATATAACCTGACGTGTATTGTCGACCTCGCTGAGAGCACCAACAGGGCAAGCCATAACACACTGTCCGCAGAAGGTGCAAGGCGAGTCGGCGAGAGGAAGTTCAAAAGCAGGAGCCACAACGGCATTGAAGCCCTTGTTGATAGCGCCAAGAGCGCCTACGCTCTGAAACTCATTGCAGACCGTCTCGCAACGACGGCACATAATACATTTGTCCATGTCGCGGATAATGGCAGGAGAGACATCACTCTTGTGGTGAGAACGCATGCCCTTGTAATGTATCTCGCGGATACCGAGTTTCTGTGCCAGAGTCTGCAATTCGCAGTCGCCACTCTTAGGACATGTAAGGCAGTCGGCCGGATGGTCGGAGAGAAGTAATTCCACCACTGTGCGGCGTGCATTGACTACGCGAGCCGAGTGGGTATTGACCACCATGCCTTCTTCACAAGGCGTAGCGCAAGCAGGAGCAAGGTTTTTGCGTCCTTCCACCTCTACGACGCACACGCGGCAGCCGCCAGGACGGTTTTCGAGTTTCATGCCCTTTAACTCGTAATAGCAAAGTGTAGGAATATGTACGCCGGCTTGACGTGCCGCCATGAGCAGCGTAGCGCCTTCTTCTACCTGAACGGCCTTGTTATCTATAGTTAGGTTTATCATTGTTTTTGATGCAATTTTTTTTTGATATAAAAAATTAATTACTTGACATACACTGCACCGAACTTGCAGTTGGCACGGCACGTTCCGCACTTGATACACTTAGCGGCGTCGAGGCTCATGGAAGCGAGCTTGTGGTTTGGTGCAATATAGTCGGTGCGAGTAATAGCCTCTACCGGGCAGTTACGAGCGCACATACCGCAGCCGATACATTTCTCCAAGTCGATAGCAAACGTCGTCATCTTCTTGCATACGCCAGCACGACAGCGGCGAG
Source organism: Bacteroidales bacterium (assembly GCA_045598945.1). Lineage (GTDB taxonomy): Bacteria > Bacteroidota > Bacteroidia > Bacteroidales > P3 > Colimorpha. Next base: position 1,117 of record JAZRVD010000072.1, read on the forward strand.
CCGTAACATGCTCTTCATACTCTTCTCTAAAGGCATCAAGCGAAGAGAGCAGTGCCAACGGAGCTGTCTGTCCCAAGCCACATAGTGCGGTGTCTTTGACCACAGAGGCGAGGTTGCGGAGGTCGTCGAGGTCAGCCCTTGTGCCGCGAGCGTCGGTAATCTTGTTGAGGAGTTCCAAGAGACGTTTTGTGCCGATGCGGCATGGGGTGCATTTG
>JAZRVD010000073.1:0-8027 GCA_045598945.1 Bacteroidales bacterium
GTGGTGCCAGGGAAGCCGAGCACCATAGCGAAACCGCCGTCCTTCAACTCCTTGATACTCACAGGCAGGTGATGCTTAGGGGTGAGAGGCACATTGCTCTCGTTGTATTCGGCAGGTGTGCCGTCTTGCGCGCAATAGACACGGAACATAGAGAAGTCGCATGTCTGACGAGGCCAAGCCCAGTTGTCGGCATCGCCGCCAAAGTTACCCATGCTTGAAGGAGGAGCGCCAACAAGTCGTACATCCTTATAGACGATGTGAACAAAGAGGAAAAACTGATTGTCGTTGAAGAGAGGGCGAACAGCAGCGTCATAGCGAGTGCCTTTTACAGCCTCGTCGACAATGGTCTTGCTCACCTTGTCGATAGCAGCTTGGCGGTCAGCCTCGCTCATATTATCGGAGAGCTCGCGTTGCACACGTTCCGTAACATCCTCCATACGTACAAGGATAGAGGCGGTAAGACCCGGATTAGGCAGTTCCTCGTTTTTGTTATACGCCCAGAAACCATCGCGCAAGTAGTCGTGCTGAACAGAAGAATGTTCCTGCAACTTATCATAACCACAATGGTGGTTGGTGGTAACAAGACCTTGATTGCTGATAATCTCGCCAGTACAGAAGTGAGCGAACGGACGGCCAAGAGTACCAAGACCGACAATGGCATCTTTCAGACAGCCCTGATTGACATTATAAATATCCTCAGGAGTAAGCAGAAAGCCCTGCTGCTGCATTTGAGCATAGTTTTTACCGATGAGCGACAGGAGCCACATACCCTCGTCGGCACGAGACAGACGAGGCATCAACATCATGACGCACAACAAGATAACAGATAAGCGTAATTTGATATTCATATATATTAGACAATTAAATTAGCAAAATGCAAAGTTACATAAATTGTATTAAACGACAATAAAATAATCGTATTGCAACAATAAATTAATATGTTAAACTTGCCGTTTCTCGATACTTGCCCCCAAAAAAAGAGAGGCAAATATCGAGATACGACAAGAGACAGATGCTAACGACGCACAACACGATGGATAGATACGCCACGGTTGGTAGTGATACGCAACATGTAGAGACCTTGCGGACAGGCTGAGAAGTCGATGACATTGACGCCTTCAACGACCTTGAGGGTACGCCCGTTGAGGTCGATAGCTTCGAGACGCTGCACCTCAGCGCCCTCTGCCTCGACATTAACCACCGATGATGTCGGATTAGGATAGAGCGAGAAAGAGGCATTGTCGAGTGCGTTGATACTTACGCCATTGGAGAGTGTGAGATGGAGAATAACAACGCTGTCGCAGCCGTTGACAGTAGCATAGCCACGATGAATATTGCTATAATAGCCACTCATGACATAGTCTACACCTTCCCAGTGGAAGGTGTCGGCTGCCGAACGGCTAATGGTGTCGACAGAGCTATAATAGATAGTGAGCTTGAGGTTGACAACACTGTCGCAGCCCTGCGAGGTCTTGCCACGATATACAGGTGCCTGCGAAGAGGTATAGGTAACACCGTTCCATGCAAAGCTGTCGCAAGCCACATCGACAAGCACTTGATTTTTTGACTGATACACCACGAGACGCAGATGGGCTATGCTGTCGCAACCATTAGAGCCAGCAACGGTGTCGTAGTAATCGCCCGAGGAGGTATAGCGATGTGTATTCCATGTATAGCTATCGCAACTTGTATCGACAGCGGAGGAGTGCAACGTATGCTTGGCAAACAGATGAACAGTAACAAAGCTGTCGCAACCGTGTGTATTGACCTTAGTATCCATTTGCGAGACCTCATCTTTATACCAAGTTCCCTGCCACATAACGCTATCGCAGGCAGAGCTGTCGACAGTGCCGAAGGAAGGCTCCAGCACGCGAATATGAATGTATGTAAAGCTATCGCATTTGCCTATAGTAGAGTCGTCGATACGAAGGTTTGTATTTTCATAATATTTATGTCCGTCCCACACAACATAGCCACAGGCTTGAGTGTCTATATTGACAACAACAGTAGGATGGATAGACAGAGTAATGAATGTACTGCTATCACATTTGTATATAGAAGAATCGACAAATTTCTTGTTTACAAATTCGGTCTTATAATACTTGCCTTGCCACAGAAGGCTGTCGCACGCCATGGTGTCGATATGCTTGCGATAGCTTGGATATACGGTAAGATTGAGAGTAGTAACACTGTCGCATTGGAATATGGTCTTGTCGTTAAGAATATATGTATCTGAAGCCTTATACGACTGACCAGCCCATACTATGCTGTCGCACACCGAGGTGTCGACCGGGATATTGTAAGTGCGGCCAATAGAGGCGTGCATTGTAACAATGCTGTCGCACCCTCTATCAGTAAGGAAAAGGCTATCGAAAGAATCTGATACTGTGAAAAGATGCGTTCCCCATACAAGCGAGACACATGCTGTATCGTAGATGTCGGACCTATATGTAGGACATGCGTCGGGACTTACGCCATTAATCCAAAGTTCAAGCACCGTGACACTGTCGCAACCCTCGTCGTTCTTATAGTGCTTGTAAGCATTGGAGTGATAGCCGCTGGAGGTGTATGTCTCGCCTTCCCAAACATAAGAGGCTGGCTTTTCCACCTTGACAGTATCACATTCGGAATGATTGACAATAAGATGAACTACGGTATTGCTGTCGCACTGATGCACCGTCTTGTTTTGCACCGTCTCATTTTGTAGAGCCTTGTAATATACGTTGTTGAACAATACACTGTCGCAGCCAAGAGAATCTTTTTCGACATGATACGACGGATTGACATGCAAACGATATGGCAAGATGCTGTCGCAGCCAGCTACTGTATATTTGAAGAGAGTGTCGAGAGAAAGAGCTGCGGTATATTTCACGCCCTTGAACTTGATGCTATCGCACTCGGAAGTATCCTTTACAGAAGCAAGATATGATGGATTGACCTTAAGATTGTAGTGAACAATGCTGTCGCACATGCCGGCACGATGGATAGTAGAGTCGACAGAGGCATTGTCATAATAGGTGATATTGTTGAGTATCAAACTATCACATTGGGCTGTGTCGACAGTAGTGGAGGCAATAGGAGCCAACACAAGAGTGAGATGAGTAATACTGTCGCAGACCTCATTGATATGAGTAATACTGTCATATACGCCAGAAGCAGTTAGATGACGCGAGCCCCAGTCATAGGAGTCGGCACATGCCGAATGAGAAATACTCGCTTCGCGAGAATTGCAGTAGTATTTGAAAGAGATGCTATCTAAAGACAACTCACTATAGTTATATGGCTCATCAATATGTACCAAGGCGAGATAGATGGTCTGTCCCATATACGACGTAAGATTGAGATGATAGGTAACTTGGTCGGGATGATCCATATCATCCATGTCAACCATCACAAAATGATGCAACGAGTCATCGGTAGTACTCAGATACGTTGCCAGATGGGTGCTGCCATACGTCTGCACCTTGAATGTAGCATAAAAGCTGTCGGCAACAGGGACATGGATAGCCGGCGATATCAGCCAGTTTTTCATTTCAATATCAACCTCCTCAGACATAGATATCAAAGTAACGTTGCCTTTTCCGTCGTCACACAATTCCCAATTACCGCCATATCTGTCCTCATCGCAAGTATACCAGCTGTCCATACCGTCGTCAAAATCCATCATATATGGAAAAGTATCGATAGTATCTATTGGACGCCAGATAGCATATATATGCTCCTCGCCCGACACCGTTACACCGTCGCCTGGATAGAGCAGATAATCGAATGGCATCAACTCTTCAGACTGCAGCCAGCCATAGAAAGCATAGCCTGGTCGTGAAAAAACATTATCAGGCAGAGCGAACAGCGAATCCTTCCACACATAGAGTGTGTCTTTTATATCCTGCCCATCATTGGAATGAAACACAAGCTTGCTATATGACTGCAGCTCGATATTGTCGATAAAGATGGCCGAGCCTCTATCGCTGTTGCCATAATGATAGAAGGCAAAGACAATCCGCTTGCCAGCATAGGCAGAGAGGTCTACGACATGTTGCGTGTAATCGAAATCCAGCTCATCGGTAGCAAAGACCTTTGTTGCAGAAGAGCGGAACATATTGGTATCGACAGCATCATCATAGGAAGGGTCCACCTCTAATACATACACGTCGTAAGACTCTTTGTTGTACAGAAATTCATCGACAGCCATAGCGTCATACCAGCTAAACTTGATGGGGTCTCCGACAGGTATTGACGACAGGTCGAATTTGGGCGAGATAAGCCACGAGTCTGGAGTGTTGTCGAAATTGTATCCAAACGACATCAAAGCGTACGCGCTATTGTAGCCGTTGAAAACAGTCTCATGAGGAAGATGCCAACTACTAATTGATGGCAATTTAGCAACAGTGTCGTAACATGCCAAACCGCTTTCAAAATCCATTATATACGGGTATTCCGTAACGACAGACGAAGCACATGTTGCAGCTTTCGACGAGGCATTGAAAGCGTCTAAAAAGAGACATGTTTCCCCATACTTGCCACCATAGTGCACAAAAGAAAAACGAATAGTGTCGGCACCAATAGGATTCAGATGAGAAAGTTTAGATTTAGATACATCTTTCTTATAGTAAAAATATATATACTCATTATATGGAATATTTAAATCATCAATCTCGTGCCACTCCGTCGAGCCATAAACTTGATAATAGAGCTTGACATATTGTATATCATCATCACGTTCGCTCAAAATTCCAATCATACATTGGCAATAGTGTTCGTTGCCATCGTCAGGATATACAATCCAAGATGTTTGCAACACATTAGAATCCATAGCCATATCGGGATTGAAGGAACAAACATAATTATTACCCGAATATGCATAATCTGAATAATGTTCCAATTCCCATGAAAAACCATCGTCATCACCATCCATTACATCCCAATCTGCATATTCATATTCCTCAAAATCCTCCCAATAGGGTACAGGATAGAACACATCCGATTGCGCCTTAGCCATAATTGCCAACGACAAAAGGCAGAAAAATAATAACAAACTTTTTTTCATATCTATAAATTTTATTTATAATTCTAAACGATAGACAGATATTTGATTGTCTTGATGCAGCACTTGCACCATGTAGCGACCCTTGTCAAGAAAGTCTAAATGAAAGACAGAAGAAAAGACAGAAGATGTACTAACGGTTGTTTTGGAATAGACAACACGACCATATTTGTCAAATATCTTCACCCTACTTGGCGAATACGTTATAACTTCGAGCATAAGCGTCGAAGCATCATAATGGCATATAGACGCAGAGGCTTCCGCCGTCATAGAAAGTTTTTTTTGCTGTAATTGATATTGAAAAACTTTTTGCTTGTTGATAACATTCGTATCGATTGCAATATACTCCACTGTGTCTGCAGGCGTAGCGATAATCTGTACCATAGCCAGCAAATTAGTCAGCGGCAAAACCTGCATAACAGGCAAAGAGTCTCTACGCTTAGTGGTTTGAATAAGCGCTACGGTATCTTGTTGCACAAGACGGTTGGTGTCAAGCACTATGGTATCTTGTTGCACAAGCAAAATAGAGTCTAAAGCTATAGTATCATTTGATACAGGCCTCTGCACAAAAAAATAGTTAAATAGCCCATATTTTTCTTGCAACATTTGAACTTGGAAAACTTTCTGCTGATTCAACAAAACAGAACTAACTACAAAAGAGTCGACAGTGTCACCTACCGTCGTATAAGCAGACTGCACAAGGTCCAACGACGATTGATAATCCAGCTCTTGCATAAGAGGCAACGTGTCTCTCAACCGGACAACAGATTGATGTACAGCGGTGTCGACCACATCTATTGCAACAGTATCGAGGAGCGATGAATCGAGACCAACAAACAAAGATTGCAAAGGTTGCCACGAAGCGTACAGAGTTATATCATTGGACAGTGCCAGCACGCTATCAACAAAAAGCCATTCGCCCGAAGCATTGGGAGCTGTATTCCAGCCAACGAAAATAGAGTCGGAGACTTGATATTGAGGGAAAGGGACAACAAATAGCGACTGAGCATTGCTAACCACAGCATCTGGCATATAGCCGACGGCGCCTTGCGGCTCAAAATGCACCATGAAAGACTTTGTCTTGACCAACGTATCGTAGGCATGAGCAAGAATACTATCAATCCATGCGGCGAGCATATCGATAGGGACAATAGTGTCATCTACCGACTGCAGCGAAGTGTCTATAGGTTGCCACACCGCCACAAGCGTGAGGTTCTTGTCCAAGGAGTCAATCACCGAGCCGGCAGGCAGGTAGTCCACCCCCATATACGGCGACGGCTCCCAGCAGATGAAACGATGACCCGGATATTGGAAAGGGCAAGCCTCAACTATATAGCTATCGGGATAACGAATAAGCGGAAGCGGTATAGAGCTATTGTCTGACGGAGCCTCGCCAGGGAAGTAGCGAACAGTATAATAGTCGTTGGTAGTGCGCAAGGCAATATCGTCAATAACAATGTTGCCGCCTTTACCGGCATGACGGAAGGCGAGGCTGACAGTGTCGCCGGCATACTGGCTGAGGTCGACAGAGCGAGAGACATACCACTCATGCACAGTGTCGAAATCATACTGCGCATCCGGCAGCATGAACAAAGAGTCGCCATGAGAAGCTACAAAAAGCGAATAGCTGGTGCTGTTGGAGCCCATCTCCTGCCATGAGAAGCTGATAGCGTCGGCTTGCGGCAGAGCAAAACGAGGACTAAACAGCCAGTTGTCGTGAGCGACAGGTCTGTCGTCATCGTCATAGCCCCACGAGGCGACAGCCATGTTGCTATAATCGCCATAGCCCACCATCATCTCCCATGTTGTAGACTGCCAACAGGACATGCCATTTTCAAAACCTTCTTCGTAAGGATATTCATTGACAACAGGCTGACGGCATTTTTCTATGCCAATAGAAGAGAGGCCAAAGTCGTCGAGATGCAACAAGGCATTACCCAACGGCAGGTGCTCAACAACAAGCTGGAATGTTATGCCTGAGAACTCACTGACATCGAACTGAAACGCCGTCCAGCCATCCGAGACAAAGAGCACAGTGGTATCGAGCAGCAGCTTTGTGCGCGTATTGTCGACAAGTGCATACAGTTTGAAAGCGGTACTTTGGTCTGGCGAGGCAGCTTCATCGTCAAAGAGAGAAGCCGCAAGATATACCGACAAAAGGATCTGCTGAGATGTGCTGTCCTTGACGATAGGCAGAAAGAAGAGCGGAGAAAAAAGGCGGTTGGTCTCCTGCTGTCCGATAACTTCGGCAGAGATAGGATGATCGCTATACTTAGACCGCCGACCCGGCATGCCAGAACGCAAAAAACGATTGCCGGTATAAGCAAGGCTGTCGCCCTTTTTGAAGTGCCAGTTGGCGCCGCCGTAGTCGTCGAAATACCAGTCGGCACGTTCGGCTGCTGTCTCAAAGCTTGAAAAATACGGCAAGTCGACCTGCGCCACCGCAGCGGCACAGAACAACAAAGAGACCAATATCAGCCAAAATCTTTTCACACTGTTGAGATTATCTATAAGCTATGTAACAGAATGTATTACGAATACAGCGACGCAATAAACACATACCAAAAAGATGCAAAGATACTAAAATATACGCAACAAAAACACGATAACAACAACAAGATATTAAACCACTTATCAACCATAAAGCAAAAGGGCCGACGTTGTAGCGCCAGCCCTTTGTAACAATCTTATCGACAAGCGATAAGAAATTACTTGTTTTCGAAATAACGTTTGTAGAGACCTTCAAATGCACGACCATGACGAGCTTCGTCGCGAGCCATCTCGTGAACGGTGTCGTGGATAGCGTCGAGTCCCAGCACCTTGGCACGTTTGGCGAGGTCGGTCTTGCCCATGGTAGCGCCGTTCTCTGCCTCGATACGCATCTTGAGGTTTTTGGCAGTGCTGTCGGTCAGCACCTCGCCAAGAAGTTCGGCGAACTTGGCGGCATGCTCAGCCTCTTCGTAGGCGGCCTTTTCCCAATAGA
>JAZRVD010000074.1:0-30089 GCA_045598945.1 Bacteroidales bacterium
ATAAGGCTTCGGGCTCTTTCGCCGACGGGGTCTTTAATGGTCCGCTTAAGGTTACGCGCACTGTCTATGACAACTGGAATAAACGATCTGGCACGTATACCCTCTCTGCCAACTATCGTAATGGTATGCCGCATGGCGAGCAACGCATGAATGTTGTAGAGGAGGATGGGGACAACACGCATGTTGTTGTCAATTATCGCGATGGTGCCTTAGTTGGTAAGGTCGATCTCAGGTCTAATAACAGTGCTTCATACAATAGCAAATATCGGCGTGGCAAAATGCAGGGACAACTTGACGATAGTAGCCGTCTACACGGTCATTGGCTTATTGAAGAAGACGGTATTGAAGGAGAGTATGATTTCTATCACGGTGTGTTGCTTTGGAAAGTGGAACGCAATATGTCTGGCGAGGTTATAAAAGGTGGCCCCCATAATGTCGTTTTTGAACAGCATCTCAAAGATTATGTCGATGGCAAAATTTCTCTCGACGGCTTAAAGCAGTTAGGCATTGTTTTTCGTGGCCCAAAGGATGCTGCGATATGGGTCGTTGACGATTTCTTTGTTCATAGTAATCAGTTTGATCTTGACTGTATTGGTGGTGAAAGATTTCGTAGTAAGTTACATCCTAAATTTCAGCCTTGTCAATGGGATCGCGATTATCTCACTTTCACTGCTGTGGACACTGCTTCTTTTGCTATTATCGATAGTGGTATGACAGTTTTTGCTAATGAGGTTTCTGCTCAAATGTTCGACGAAGAAAATGTTTCGTCTCTTGTTGAGATGTATGCTCGTGAAGGGCGGACTGGTTTATATGATTATCTTCTCTGGAGTATATATGCTAATGTTTATCAAAATAGGAATGTAGTGTTTTATAGGGATCGTTATAAGAATGGTGCAGAGACGATAAATGATGTACAAAACTATCTTAATTATTATGATGGAAAATATCTTGTTACGGATAGTGGTACGAGAAGAATAGAGCATTTCGTTGATAGTATGGCTGGTCCTTGTTGCTCTCGGATTCTTGCATTATATGGTAAATACTGTGATATTAAAGAACAACAGTTTAATGCTAAAATGGATTACGCTCTCAACGGAAAAAAGTTTTATACTAAAAAAGATGATACCGTCTATGGTATTCCTGTCAAACAATTGCTGTCTTATTCTGCTGGCAAGGCGTCGTTCAATCATGACTCCACTGTTGTTTCAATAGACTTGTACCTCTATATGAAAAATGATAATAATATAGGGTATTCTACATATCATGGGTTGTTACAAAAGTATCTTGCTCCTAAGGAGGGAATGCCGACAGATTTTTTTGCAGACACCATCATTCGTATTCCCAATGGCTGGGACACTGTCATCAATCTCTATGATACATTCAATCGCCTCAACGACAGCATTCAAGCTTCTTTTAAGGTTGAGCGTGTTAAAGAGGTTTATGCTAATTATTTCAAGGTTCACCCTGTCAAAATCACCGACAGCATTAGCGACAATATCCGTATGTTGGGCTATTCAATTAATGCGGTGTCAGGATTTCAGACTATCGACACCAAGTTAGATAGTATAGAAAAAAATCAAGCTCGCCTGCTTGCTATGCGCGGTGATGAACCTGATATAATAAAAAACTACAATAAGTACTTTAACGATGTGGACCTTTCTATGAAGGGGGCTTTCAGCAAGTGTATCAATAACTTTTCGGACATCCTTGCCATGCAGAATCTTTACCTAAGTTTCATCGATGTGAAGAAGCAGATGCTCTCTAATCACGAGAAGATAGAGGCTGACGCCAAGAAGATAAAACGTTTTGTAAAGGCTTACGACAAGTACTATGAGTCTTTCGTGCAGACTGACATGGCTACTCCGGAATCTTTGTCATCGTATCGCAATATGGTGGATTTGCAGCTGCAGACCATTGCCATATTGTCTTCCGCCAACCCTGATGATGTCAATAAAACTATAAAGGAAAACAAAAAGTCAGACTTCCCTGAGCTTGTTCAGCTTCTCTCTAAATAATTCTTTTGGTATGATTTGATATGTTTTGCTCCTCACCTATCACAATGTGTAGGGTGGGGAGCAAAGCGTTGTCAATAAATACAGAAGGCTCGCCTTTGGGGCGAGCCTTCTGTTTAGCATACAACAAATACTATATTAGTTGTCTTTCTTTGCGTAGCGTTTGTACTTGCTCATAAACTTGTCAACGCGTCCGGCGGTGTCAACGAGTTTCAACTTGCCAGTGAAGAATGGGTGTGAACTGTTGGTGATTTCAAGTTTCACCACAGGATATTCGTTACCATCGGTGTAAACCACTGTCTCTTTTGTTGCAGCACAACTTTTGGTCAGTACCATTGTGTCGTTGCTCATGTCCTTGAAAACTACCAAACGATAGTTTGATGGATGGATTCCTTTTTTCATAGTTTCGTTTTTTGCCGTTTAAGCAACTGTTTCTTAAACGATTAGTATTATTTTGGTTTATATTCTTTTGCTTTTAAGCGACTGCAAAGTTACAACTTTTTTCTTATATGGCAAAGTTTTTTTTGCTCATTTTCAAAAAGATATTAACATGTACAATACAAGGGGCTAATTGCCGTTTTATTTTATCTATTTTATTAATGTACTTTGTTTATGCAAAGAATTATACTGTTTTTTATTTTTGCTCTGCTCCCGCTTTTCTCTTGGGCGGCAAAGGAAACTTATCGTATTCAGATTGTTATAAAAGGTTTTTCAGAACCGTCGTTGATTATGGGCAACTATTATGCCAATGGTACATACGCCCTTGATACAGCTTTTATCGATTCAAAAGGAAGGTATATTTTTTCAAGTACCGTCGACACGCTCTACCCAGGTCTGTATTTTTTTACTACTGGCACAGGCAAGTATGTAGAGTTTGTCGTCTATAATGAAGCTCCGTTTTTCTCGTTCGAGACTTCCGACGACGATTGGTTGATGAACATGAAGGTAAGAGGCTCGTTAGAAAACGAAACCTTCTACAACTTTCATCGTCTCAACGCTCAGGTTGCTAAGCTTAACCCCGCACCTGTACATGCCGACTCCGCTTCGTATGCGGCATATATGATGAAGCAAAGCTTGATAATGGACAGCCTTAAACGCGACTTCATACAGCGTAATCCCAACCGTTTTATTTCCAAAATGATGCTTTCTACAAAGGAAGTTCCTGTACCTATGGTAGATGACTCCGGCAGGGAGTTGGAGCCTCGTGAACGTTGGGAGTATTTCGCCTCTCATTATTTCGACAATATGCCGTTGGACGACGATATGCTTGTACGCACTCCTGAAGCTGTGTTTTATCAGCGTATTATGTCTTATTTCGACCAGTATATGCACGGCGCACCACCCGAAACTATTATTCCTTATCTCGACACTCTTCTTGACAGAGCTCGCTCTTCGCGAGAGAATTTCCGCTATCTGCTTCATACTCTTACGGAAAAGTACTTGCAGAGCAATATTATGGTGTACGATGCCATCTATGTGCATCTTATTCTGCGTTATTATGCTACGGGAGCTGCATGGTGGATGACTCCGTCGGGTATAGAGAGCGAGGTCGAGCGTGCCGAGCGTTGGGACAAGCTTCTTGTGGGACGCACTGCCCCTGAGTTGATATTGTTCGATACGTTGCATAATCCTCATTCGCTTCACTCGTTGCAAGCTAAATACAAGCTCTTGGTATTCTGGTCTCCGTCATGCGGCCATTGTCAGACTGTTATACCTCAGCTTTATGAACGTTTCGACCGCCTGAAGAAAAAGTATGACATACAAGGCTTTGCTATATTGTCGGAGCCTGACGACACCACTCGCCCCAAGTGGCGCAAGTTCATCAATGAGCATCATCTTGATTGGCTCAATCTCGATGGCGGAGAAGCCAATGTCGATTGGCACCAGGTCTATGATATCACCTCTACGCCTCAAATATATCTGCTCGACGACCAGAATGTCATTCTTGCTAAAAAATTGGGGGCTGAATCGTTTGAACAGATTTTGGAAGCTGTAGAAGCTTCTAAGAGTAATGACAAATAACAAATAGTTAAATAAATCCATATAATGAAAAAAACAATCATCACAACAGCATGTGCGGCTCTTGTGCTGCTGGCTGGATACAAAGACAAGAAAGCTATGGACAATCCTTTCTTTTCCGCATGGGATACTCCTTATGAAATCCCCGATTTCCAAAAAATCAAGCTTGAACACTACATGCCTGCTTTTGATACTGCTATGGCACGTCAGAAGGCTGAAATCGATGCTATTGTCAACAATCCTGAAGAGCCTACGTTTGCTAATACCATAGAGGCTTTGGATCGCAGTGGAGAATTGCTCAATTCGGTATGCGGTGTATTCTTCAATCTCAATGAGTGTGAGAATAGCGAGGAAATGGACGCTATTGCAGAGGAGGTTACTCCTAAGTTATCTGCTCATAGCGATGATATTTCACTCAACCCTCAGCTTTTTGCTCGTGTAAAGGCTGTTTACGATAGCCGCGAGTCGTTGCAGCTGACAGGCGAGCAGCAACGCTTGCTCGAAGAGACCTATAAGGGCTTTGTGCGTGGTGGCGCCAATGTGCCTGCCGACAAGCAAGAGCGTTTCCGTCAAATCAACGAGCAGATTTCGTCTCTTACGTTGCGTTTTGGCCAAAATGTGCTGAAGGCTACCAATGCTTACAAACTTGTCTTGACGGAGGAGCAGCTTGCCGGCTTGTCACAAGATCAGATTGCTACTGCCCGTGAGACTGCTGATGCCGACCCAGAGACTGCCGGCAAATATGTTTTTACCATTCACAACCCAAGCTGGGAGCCTTTTATGCAAAACTGCTCCGACCGTGAACTACGCAAACAGATGTGGGAAGCATACGCCTCGCGTTGCAACGGTGGCGAGTTCGACAACGTGGCTATTATCGACACTTTGGTCAATCTTCGTCTCGAACGTGCCAATATACTTGGCTTTGCCACTCATGCCGACTATGTGCTCGACGATTGTCTGGCAAAAACACCAAAGTCGGTATACGACTTGTTGCTGAAAATATGGACTCCTGCTCTCGCAAAGGCTAAAAGTGAGTGCGCCGAATATCAAAAGATGATTAATGCCGAAGGCGGCGATTTTCAACTTGAGCCTTGCGACTGGCGTTACTATAGCGAGAAACTTCGCCGTGAAAAATATTCGCTCAACGACGAGGAAATTCGCCCGTATTTCTCTCTCGACAACGTTCTTGCTGGCGCTTTCGATGTGGCTGGCCGTCTCTATGGTCTGTCGTTCCGTCTCAACGATTCTTTGCCAAAGTACAATTCAGAGGCTCGTGCTTACGAGGTTGTTGATGCTGGCAACGTTATCGGTATTCTCTATATGGATTTCTTCCCACGTCAGAGCAAGCGTAGCGGCGCTTGGATGACCGAGTTCCGTGGTCAGCATCGTACTGCTGAAGGTGTCAATGTCATTCCTATTATACAGGTTGTATGCAATTTCACCAAGCCTACTGCCGACAAGCCGTCGCTGCTCAACTTCGATGAGAGTGAGACGCTCTTCCATGAGTTCGGTCATGCGTTGCATGGTCTTCTTAGCAACTGTACTTATAGCTCTCTCGCTGGCACAGCTGTACCTCGCGATTTTGTTGAGCTGCCGTCGCAGATTATGGAGAACTGGTGCCGTCATCCTCAGGTGATGAAGGCTTACGCTAAGCATTACGAGACTGGCGAAGCCATCCCTGATACACTTATAGAAAAAATAGCTGCTGCTGGTACTTACGGTCAAGGCTTTATCAACACAGAGCTTCTTGCCGCCTCGTTGCTCGATATGGACTACTATTCCATCTCAGAGAAGCAGCATATCGATGCTGTGCAGTTTGAGCAGCAGGCCATGAACAAGATTGGTCTTATTCCTCAGATTATATCTCGCTACAAGAGCACTTATTTCCAACATATCTTTATGAATGGTTATGACGCCGGCTACTATAGCTATACATGGACGGCTGTGCTTGATGCCGATGCTTTTGAGGCGTTCAAGGAGAGTGGCGACCTTTTCAATCCTGAATTGGCTCGCAAGTTCCGCCACATCTTGGAGAGTGGCAACACCATCGACCCGATGACCATGTATCGCGAGTTTCGTGGCAAGGATCCCGATGTTACGCCGCTGCTGCGCAATAGAGGTCTGTTGTAAGAAGTAGTAAGTCATAAAAAAAGCGTGCTTATGCACGCTTTTTTTGTTTCATGATGTCGGTTTGTGCTCGTTGCTTTGCAACAGTCGTTTTCTCGCTCTCGGCTTATCGATAACACTCATAAAAATATCGCCATAGGGGAGCTGCCATTAGCGATTGCACAATTTCGCCTTTTTGCAAAAGGCTGAAGGCTTCTTCTTGACTGAAAAGATGTATCGCTATATCTTCTGTTGGTTCGAGATGAGGCGCGGATATTTGTCGTATGCCTGTTGCAAGGAATGTATGGCAACGGTTGCTGTTGGTACTGCAGTTCGGTGACAATAGCATATACTCTTTCCATTCTCCGTCGCCATAGCCTGTCTCTTCCAGTAGCTCTCTTTTTGCCGCAGCTAATGGCGTGGCATCGCTTGGGTCGATAACTCCGGCTACAAGCTCGTAGTGTATCTCTTCAATGCCGTGGCGATATTGCTGTATCATCAGCATCTTGTTGTCGTCGGTTATGCCAATGACGTTTATCCAGTCGGGGTATTCAAGCACATAATATTCGTCGTTTACAATGCCGTTAGGCATCTTGACGGTGTCGCAACGTGCTGTCAGCCATGGTCGTTTGATAAGGTATTTCGACTCAAGCTTCTCCCATTTTTTTACCTCGTGCATAACTAAAAGTCTATATCGATGTCTTTGGCTGAAAATGAGGATATTGTAGCATGCGAATGAGTGAAGTACAATACCATGGTGTTTGTGTCGTTTTCATCATACATTGAGCGAAGCGAAGGATACTGGTCGAGCATATACTTTTTTGCCTCTATTCTTTGGTCGTCAACCAGCGTGCCGTTTACCCTTATCCATTCTTTGCCGTTGAAGGCGCATAGCTCTGCTTTGGGATTTTCGTTAAGTTGGTGTGCCACTCTTTTTATTCTGCCAGTCTGTATGTACAGCTTGCCTTCATAGATGGCTATTGTGCCAAAGGGGCGCACGCGGGGCTGGTCGCCGTCGACGGTGGCTATGTAGTAGACTTCGCAATTTTTTACAAACTCGTATACTTGTTGCATCCCCTCTGGATTGCTGCTCTGGTATTGGGCATGGTCTGTTGTTGTCATGGTCTGTTCGGTTTTTGCTGTTGTTGTTTGTTGGTTTTCTTCTTTGTCGGTGGTTTGGCTGCAACTTGTTGCAATCAATGCTGCAAGAATAGCGACAATGCTGAATAACTGTGTTTTTTTCATACTAATATGTGTTTGTTTATTAAGATGTTTGCAAAGATACTACTTTTTCGTCTTATGATGCTGTAATTTTTTGTATTTTTGCATTTTCATGCAATATTAATTTATTCCCCATGTATGGTGGGTGTGCTTTTCAAAATGCGTATCAAAAGTTTTCTATCGTTTTTGCTGTTCTCTTTATCGTTTGCATCAATGGCTTTTGCTGACGGTGAGAATGGTGGTTCTATTCCGCTTAGGGATTCTATTGTTATAGGTCGCCGAGTCGAGTTTGTTGAGAATTTGGGGCAGTGGCAGTCGCGTATCTGTTTCAAAAGTTCTGCGGAGCAATCAACGTTGTTTGTCGAAAAGGATTGTTTTACATACGTCTTGAGCGAGAAGGACGAACACCAATCGTCTGGGTTTCATCATTATTACCCTCGTCGTTTCCATGCCTATCGCATGTCGTTTGTTGGCTGCCAGCCTACGACTCCTGTCGGTGATGGCAAGTCGGAGAGTTATGACAACTATTTTACCAGTCGTAGCAAAGCCAACTGGCGCGGACATGTTGGCCGTTACGCAAGTGTTTACTATTCCAATATTTATCCAAATATTGATTTGAGGTTATATAGCGCCTCTGTCGCTTTCAAGTATGATTATATTGTCAAGCCCGGTGGTGATGTTTCCTCTATTGTGATGAAATACGATGGTGTCGATAACGTCAAGCTGCGTCGCGATGGCGCTGTTGTGTTGCGTACATCTGTTTACGATGTCGTCGAGATCATGCCATACGCCTATCAGCAATGCGAAACAGGCTTTTGCCAAGTCGATGCTCATTATCAGGTTGATGGCAACGAGGTGAGGATTGTCGTAGGAAGTTATGACTCTTCAACCCCTCTTATTATCGACCCTTATGTTGTGTTTTCTACCTATACAGGCTCTACAGCTGACAACTGGGGTACCACAGCCACCTACGACTCGTATAAAAATGTTTATACTGCTGGCTTGGTTTTCGATATTGGCTATCCGGTCTCTTTGGGTGCTTATAGCGATACCTACACAGGTTATACCGACGTGGGCATATTTAAGTTCAACCCGACTGGAAACCAGCGTTTGTATGCCACTTATCTGGGTGGCTCGTTTGCCGACATGCCTCATAGCATGTTTGTCAATGCTTTCGACGAGCTTGTTATCTATGGCACTACGGGCTCGGCTGACTTCCCTGTTACGTCAGGTGCTTTTGATACTACCTTCAATGGCGGTACCAATTTCTATTACGAGGCATCGGTAATACCATTTCCTAATGGCAGTGATATCTTTGTCTCTCGCTTTAGCGAAGACGGCAGTATGCTCCAAGCTTCAACTTTTGTCGGTGGCTCCGACAATGATGGCGTTAATTTTAGACACGAATATAATTTAGATTCAAGAGTCTTGTATTGTGGCAATGATTCGTTGTATTACAATTATGGCGATGGCGCAAGAGGTGAATTGATTGTCGACGATCAAAACAACGTGTATGTTGGAAGTACTACTTTCTCAACCGATTTCCCAGTCTCTGCATCTGCTTTGCAGTCTCAGCTTGCAGGTCGTCAGGAGGGCGTGGTGTTCAAGCTCGATTATAACCTTGGCAATATGTTGTGGTCGACTTATCTGGGTGGCTCAAAGGACGATGCGGTGTATTCCTTAGAGGTCGACGAGGACTACAACCTTCTTGCCTGTGGCGGTACTGCGTCTTCCGATTTTCCTATCACAGCTAATGCGTATAAAAAACTATATAATGGTGGCTCTACCGATGGCTTTGTGGCTAAGATTAGCTACAATGGCGATGTGTTGATGCAGAGCTCTTATTTTGGCAGCGATGCCTACGATCAATGCTATTTTGTGCGTTGTGGCAGAAATAGCGATGTCTTTCTCTTTGGTCAGACCAAGGCTACAGGTAGCACGTTGATATATAACGCCGACTACAATATGCCTGGCGGCGGCCAGTTTATAGCTCATCTTACGCCAAATCTCGACAGTCTTGTATGGAGCACGGTCTTTGGCTCGCCACGTTGCCATCCCGACATCTCGCCTACTGCGTTTGGCGCAGATATATGCAATAGGGTCTATGCCGTTGGCTGGGGACGCGACTTTGTAGGTTACAATGGTGTTGCGTGGAATAGTGGTGGAACTTATAAAATGGAGGTTACCCCAGATGCTTTCCAGCATAATACCGATGGTCAGGACTTTTATATTATGAGTCTCACTATGGACGCTTCGCGTCTCGACTATGCCACTTTTTACGGTGAGATAAATAGCGACAATGTTGCTCATCATGGCACCGACCATGTCGATGGTGGTACAAGCCGTTTCGACCGTCTGGGGTGTCTCTATCAAAGCGTTTGTGGCAGTTGTTCTGGTACAGACAAGTTTCCAACTACTTCTGGCGTTTGGAGCGAGCATAGTGGACAGGCTGTCTATGGCAACTGCAACAATGCCGTTTTCCGTTTTACTATCAATGAGGATTTCCCTTTGGCTGAATTTTCGTCTGTCCCTGTTGGCTGTGCTCCATATACTGTGGAGTTTCACAATACCGGGCGTGGCTCATCTTTTCTATGGGATTTTGGCGACGGTACTACTTCTACTGATCGCGACCCGGTTCATGTGTACGACATCGCAGGTGAATACAATGTCAAGTTGATTGCCTACCAAGTCAATGGCTGCACAGAGTCTGATACAATGGAACGTGTGGTTCGCATACTTAGCAATACTTCTCGCAATATGGGCGAGGTTGTTAGTTGCGACAGAGTACCGTTGCAAATAGGTTTCAAGCCCATCAACGGCTGCTCTTACAACTGGATTAGCGGCAAGGTGAGCGACAGCACTATCTCCAACCCATACGTTGAAGAGCAAGGTGAATACGTCTTGCAGATAACGGCAGATAACGGCTGCCAAGAGATTGACACTTTTAATGCAGTATATTACTCTATTATCGACACCCTCTACGTTAGCGCTCCCGTGTGTTATTACGACAGGGAGGGAAAGGCTGAGGTCGAAATCAGCAAGTATGCAAAAGGCAAGGTGGTGTATGTGTGGGACGGTCATGAGTTGCCAACAAAGCGCATGATAACCATCGACTCTGTGAGAAAGATACACACGCTTATGGTGTATGATAGTCTGTGCAGCGCTTACCGTCAGTTTGAAAACTTTACGCCAAAGCCTGTTGTTGTTCGTGAAGCTCGTGCCATTATCTGCCAGAGCAGCGACTGCAACGGTTTTTATAGCGCCCAGTATCTCGACCCCGACAGCAATCGTACCTATCAGTATAGCTGGGTAGATCAGCCGTTTATCTCCGACTACTGGCGCGACAGCCTTTGCTCGGGACAATATGTTCTGTATGTCAAAGACAATATGAACTGCTCCTATTTCGATACGGCAAATATCATCGTTACTGCAAGTTTCGCTAATATTGTATTTGGAGCCGATTCTGTGGCTTTCAAGGGGACAGACCCTCATCTGCATATCAACAATATAGAAGGAGCTACATACGAATGGGAGCCTGCTACATATATTGTTGATCCTACTGTCCCTTCGCCAAAGGTTTTGATATACGACTCCACGTTGTATTATGTCTCAGTCTATGATACATCTGGATGTACATATTTCGATTCAGTATATGTCGCTTGTCGCGACTATACGTGCGGCACGCCAGATTTCTTTATTCCCAACGCTTTTACTCCTAATTTCGACGGACAGAACGACAAACTTTGTTTCCGTGGTCAGGATATTGTTACCGACTTCCATTTTATGCTTTTCACTCGATGGGGTGAATTGGTCTTTGAAACGCGCGATATTAATGATTGCTGGGATGGTCGTTATCACGACAACGACTGTCTGCCGGGGGTGTATATGTATACCTGCAAGATTACATGCGTGGCAGGACAGACAACGTCGTTCAAGGGCGATGTAACGCTAATAAGATAGTCGCATAGATGGATCAGTTTGTCATAGCCTATTTGCCGGCATTGTCCCCGTCGACGGTGTCAAAGCCTGTTGCCAATGTGCTGACACATGCTGTCAACATGGCAAAAATATTAAACAAAGGTTTGATATTGTTGCATGTTGTCGACAAGCGTTACAAGCCTATCATGTCGGTCGACGATGCAGGTGCCGAGTTGAAGCGTCTTGTCATGTTGTTGAAACAGGGTGAGGGAAACGACATCCCGGTGGCTCCTTATCAAGACGTATCGCATTGCGCTATGGCTGGCGATACGCGTGAAATTATGAATCGTTTGCCAAAGTTGTTGGGAGCGGTCTTGGTTGTTGCCGCCGCCGATAAGTCTGCCTCTTTGTTTAGTCCGCTCAATCCCTCTCAAGTGCTTCGCAATTTTAGGGACAGCCGTATTGCTTATCTTACAGTGCAGAGTGCTTGCGCCTATGGCGGGAAATCGGCTACTCCTTCTGTCGCCTTTACTGTCGACTATCGTCGAGAGAGCAAGGAAAAACTTGTGTGGGCAAGTTATTACGCTCGTTTTGGCGGCTACAAGGTGCAGGTGTTGTCAGAAAA
The DNA here is from genome assembly GCA_045598945.1 of Bacteroidales bacterium. Lineage (GTDB taxonomy): Bacteria > Bacteroidota > Bacteroidia > Bacteroidales > P3 > Colimorpha. The sequence goes on from JAZRVD010000074.1 coordinate 11,902, forward strand.
CTATAAGGATGAAGGCTTGAAGCATAGCTGGTACGAGAATGTTCGTTTTTTGAACAAGATATATGACGATCTGCATATATCGTATACGCAGCATTTCTATAAGGCTTCTGGTTTTTTCCCTGAGATGGCGGCAGTAGAATATGCCAGTGTGCAGAATTTCGATGTTATCGTTTGTTCTGCTACCGATGTTAGAGATATTGATGTACTGGAATGGATTGTAGGCACCGCCGACCAGCGTATTATTCGTAATAAATTTTTGTTGCCAGTCCTTTTCCTCAATCCACGCAACGACTTGTATGTCCTTTGCGATTAGATGTCTTGTCGTATTATCGTTATGCCTTTTGAGATGGCTTGACGCTTAAACCAGGTTATCTGTTTTTTTGCGTAATGCCATGTGTTCAGCTTTATCTGGGTTGTTATGCTTGACAGGTCATCTTTTGCCATGTCGATATTTTCATAGCCGAAAAACTCTCTATAGCCTACGGTTTGCAGGGTGTTTAGATGCTGCATGTGCCATACGCTCGCAACCTCGTCAGCCAATCCTTGCTTTATCATTGTGTCAACACGTTGGTTTATCCTGTTGCGTAGTGTGGCGGTGTCATGTTGCAGTATGCGCAACTCTATGTCGAAAGGGCGTTCGGCATGTTCTTGCTCAGCTAATATAGAGCTATAGGTTTTGCCTGTGGTAATACATACTTCAAGGGCTCTCTGCAATCGTGCCGGGTTGTATCTGTCTACTTTGTCGTAGTATTCAGGGTCTATTTGTTGCAGCATTGTTTGCATCTTTTCTATGCCATCTTTGCGAAGCATTTCTTTTAACTCTTCACGCAATCCTCTTCTTGGGTCAGGCATCTTGGCGATGCCGTGACATACGGCATCGATATATAGACCGCTGCCGCCAGCGCCTATAACTATGTCGTGTGTCTCAAATAGAGTGTTGATGACTTTTATTGCGTCATGCTCGTAGTCGTAGATGTTGTAAGGATTGCATACCGACCGGCATGCAATAAAATGGTGCTTTATCGTTTCAAGTTCTTCTTTGCTGGGGCGGGCTACCCCTATGGACAGCTCCTTGTAGCACTGTCGCGAGTCGCATGACACTATTTCGGTGTTATAGTGCTGGGCGAGACGTATTGCTTCGCTTGTTTTCCCTGAAGCGGTGGCTCCTGCAATGATGATGAGTTTGTGAGTCATGCTTGCTCTTTCTGTACTTTGTCAGATGCTTTCTGTACTTTGTCAAATTCTTTCCAAAAGTTTGGAAATGATTTTGATACCACTTCTGGATTTTCTATGGTCATCTTTGGAAACTGCAGCAACAGAGGTGCAAAAGCCATTGCTATGCGGTGGTCGCCGTATGTCTGCACGGGCTCTATTGGGTTTAAGATGCTGGGCTTGATTATCATCTCGTCCTCCGCTATGGTTACAGCTCCACCCATTCGTCGTAATTCGGTGGCTATGGCTTCTACTCTGTCGCTCTCTTTTAGTCTTAGATTTCTTATTCCGCGCAACTCGCCTTTTATCCCCAAGGCGGCGCATGCTACGGCTACGGTAGGTAGAAGGTCGGGGTGGTCGATAAAGTTATACTGTAGTTTTGTTTTGCTTTTTTCTGTCTTGCATATTGTTATAGACTTGGCTTGCACCATGTAGGGTGTCCGTACTGTATTGGTCGTTACCCCGAAATGTGTAAATAGTTGAGCTATTACTTTGTCGCCCTGGAAGCTGTCTATGCTCAATCCTCGTAGTCTAATGCGTTGCTTTGGCATCATCGCCGCCATGGTGTAGAAGTAGCTTGCCGCACTCCAGTCGTTTTCTATGGTTATGCTCTTTGACGTTGACGTGCTTTTTATTGGCGACACTGTATAGATATGTTTGTTATGCGACAGTGTTACGGTGGCTCCCGCTTGTTGCAATACTGCGCATGTCATCTCTATATAGGGTCTGCTGCTGATACGTCCTATTAGGTTTATCGTTATGCCATGAGGTAGTGCCGTGCCGTATAATAGCAATGCCGATGCAAATTGACTGCTTTGCGATGCCGACAGCGAGGTCATCTTGCGAGTAGGTTCTGTGGGTATTATCGATAGTGGCATATATCCCTCTTGCTGCATATATCGGATATTCATACCCATAGTGCGCAGCGAATCCACAAGGTCGGATATTGGCCTTTGGCAGAGTCTTTCATCTCCAGTAAGTATTAGCTCTTGGCATACTGTGCTTTTTTTGTGTTTTATTGCCAAGATGGGCAGCATAAAACGGGCCACCGTTCCTGCGTTGTTGCAATAGAATATGGGTGCTATGCTATTTTGAGCCTGATTTTTCTTGTGTTGTCGCAACAAATGTAGTAATAGTTTAGTGTCGTCAGAGTCCGATAAGTTGTGTAAGGCCAACTTGCCTCCTATAAGATAGTTGACAACGAGATAGCGACTGCTTAGGCTTTTCGATGCAGGCAATTTTATTTGTATGTCGTTAGTGTTGATGGCTCTTTTGTTTTTAGCGGTTAATAATGGCTTTAGTTAAGATTGAATCTTTTTATCTTGCGGTATAGTGTTCGTGCGGAAATAGATAGCGCTTTTGCTGCCTCCTCGCGTGTCTTGTAGCGTTGCAACGCTATCTTTATAGCTTTGTACTCTCTGTCGTCTAATGATAGTGAGTCGTCGTCGATTATCTCGTTGTCCTGTATGCCCAATTCGTCGTTTTGATAGTTCTCACAATCTTCAGGTTGGTGGAGTATGTTGATATTGGCTGTGTCTGTCTCTTGTTTTGATATTAGGTGTACGTTGGTAGTGCCGATATTGTCTATTATCGTTTGCGGGGATGGTGATGAAAGGGTAGTGCCTGCTACTGCTTGTCCATGTAGTAGGCTTGTTACTGTCTGTTTCAGCTCTGCAATCTCTCTTCGCATGTCGTTAATAATCTGACCCATAGATAGGGCTTTGAGCAATAGCTCACGGTCGGTCGTGTCGTCATGTCCAGCACCTACAATCATAGGTACGGTATTTGTTGTAACGGGCTCTAAGTGTTTTTGCAGTATCTCTTTGGTTATTATTGGCTCGTCTTCAAAGTATATGATATGCTCTGCCACGTTTTTTAATTGACGGATATTGCCTTTCCACGGATAGTTTATCAGCATCTGTTTGGCATTGTCGTCAAGTTGTTTGAAGGGGATGTTGTAGGTTGACGCTATGTTGCCTGTAAATTCTCGAAACAGCCATAGTATATCTTCTTTCCTCTCGCGTAGTGGTGGAATGGTTAACGTGGATTGGCATAGACGGTAATATAGGTCTTCGCGAAATTTCCCATTTTGTATTGCTTTCTGTAGATCTACATTGGTGGCGCCTACTATCCTCACATTAACCTTTCGGGGTTCGCTGCTTCCTACTGGCAATATCTCGCCATTCTCTAAAACTCGTAGTAGCTTTACTTGTATCGACAGTGGCAGCTCGCCTATCTCATCTAAAAATATCGTGCCGTTGTTGGCTATTTCAAAGTATCCTTTTCTGTCTTTTTCTGCACTGGTAAATGCTCCTTTCACATGGCCGAACAACTCGCTTTCTATGGTGCCTTCGGGCAATGCTCCGCAGTTGACGGGTATCAGCTTCTCCTTTTTCCTGTTGCTTTCTTCGTGTATTATGCGTGCAAATATGTCTTTGCCTACGCCACTCTCGCCGTTTACAAGCACGTTCATGTCGTATTGGGCGGCTTTTAGTGCATCTTGCAGCGCTTCGTTGTATTTTGGGTTGTCGCCGATGAGGTGATATTTCTTTTTCAGGCTTTCTATCTGTGAGGCTGTTATTTTGTTCATGATGCTGGGTGTCTTTTGTTATCCGATAATTCTGTGCAACGCTATCCCCAACTGTTGGCGCACTTTGTCTAATTGGTTTTTCTTAGCTACATTGCTCATTAACTCTTCTTCGTTGGTTGCTCTTCGCAGTTGATGGTTGATATCGGCTATTTGTTGGTCGACTTTTTTTAGTTTGAATGTCAAGACGGATTCCATGGTGTTCATCAATATACGGTCTTCCGGCTTGGGTACATAAATGCCTTTCTCTTGCCAGTGGTCGCTGATTTTAGTGGTGTCTATCATCATCGATAGTGCCGCATTGCTAATGTTTCGGTCGGGGCAAGCGGCAAAGTAGTTTGCATCGGGCAATGGCTCTTGTTTTTGTATCTTTTCGGCGTACAGGTCGAAAATGCTTTTGAATGTAGGATTGTCGAATGTCAGGTCGTCGTTCTGTATCTCGCTGATGATGAATTCCGCAACGCCTATTTCGTACATTACCTCTTCTTCGTTTTCGTCAACGCCAGGTATTGTTATCATTGTGGCTCCGTCGCACACCAGGAGTTTTGCTATTTGACGTTCTTGGGCTTCGCAGGGATAGAGGTCGGGGAGTATTTGTTGAGGTGCTGTATTGACAGGCTGACTGTAAGCGGGTGGCGGAGTGTTGGTGTTGTCTGGAAATGGGAACGGTTCTTCTTCATCTTGTCTGTCAATAGTTTGCTGTGCTGGCTGAGTCTGTGCTTGTGCTGATGGTTGGCTGTTGTTGGCATTCTCTTGTTCTGCAATCCTCCTTTCAGCTTGTGCTGCCTCTTTTGCAACTTGGGCGCGCATCGAGGCTGCCACCTTGGCCACCTGTTGTGTAAGTATATCCTCGTTGGTGTTGAATATATAGGCGCATTGCGTTATATATTCTGTCCGTTCCATCGGGTCTACAACTAATGCTATACTGTTGATTATCTCTTTGATGAAGTCCGCTTTCTTTAGTGGGTCTTTCTTTATTTCTTCCCCGGCGAGGCGTGCCCTGTATAGCAGAAAGTTTTCCTCGTGGTTGGCGAGATACTCTTGTAGCTTGGTAGAGCCATATTTTTGTGCATAGCTGTCTGGGTCGTCGTTGTCGGGAAATAGCACCATTCTTACATGTATGCCTTCTGCAAAGAGCAGGTTGACGGCTTTGAGTGTCGCTTTTATACCTGCCGAATCGCCGTCATACACTACAGTTACGTTGCTTGTAAAACGTTTTATTAGTCGTATCTGGTTTGTTGTCAATGCAGTACCACACGACGCAACGGTGTTTTCTACTCCGGATTGATGCATCGAGATTACGTCGATATTGCCTTCTACAAGATAGCATTTGTCGTGTTTGCCTATTGCTCCGCGTGCCTGATAAAGTCCGTACAGAATGTTTCCTTTGGTGTATATCTCGCTCTCTGGCGAGTTGACGTATTTGGCTATGGCTTTTTCTTTGCTGAGTATTCGTCCGGAAAAGCCCAATACTCTGCCGCTGATGCTGTAGATGGGAAACATTACGCGTCCGCGAAATCGGTCGTAGCGACGGCCGGTCTCCTTGTTTACTATTGTCAAGCCTGTCTTGTCTAATACCTCTATGCTGTATTGGTTGTTCAAGGCGTAGTCGGTAAAGTTGCTCCATTCGTCGAGACAGTAGCCGAGTCCGAATTTCTTTATCACCTCGTCGCTCATGCCTCTGCTGTAAAAATAGCTTAGGCCTACTGCTTTGCCCAGTTCGTTGTTGTATAGCAGGCTGGCGAAGTATTCTTGTGCAAATTTGCTGACATGAAATAGGCCGTCGCGCTCGTTCTGCAAAGCTTGTTGTTCTTCGCTTAGCTTCTCTTCTACTATGTCGATGTTGTATTTCTTTGCTAAGTAGCGCAAGGCTTCGGGGTAGTTGTAGCTCTCGTGTTTCATCAAAAAGCCTATCGCATTGCCGTGTTCGCCACAGCCAAAGCATTTGTAGATGCCTTTGCTTGGCGACACATAGAATGACGGCGTCTTTTCTTCGTGAAAGGGACAGCAGCCTATGTGGTTGGCTCCCTTCTTTTTGAGAGATACAAAATCACCGATGACGTCTACTATCTGTACGGCGCTCATTATTTTGTCTATGGTCTGTCTGTCTATCATCGGTATTTATTGTTGGTGTGGTACGATTATAATGCTAATATCTGCTCGGCGTGTTCTTTTGTCTTTATCTCTTTGGGTGAGAAGATGTGTGTTATTACTCCATTTTCATTGGCTATGATTGTGGTACGCAGTGTTCCTACGGTGTGTCTGCCGCAGGTTACTTTCTCGCCCCATGCGCCTATGTGTTGCAAGAGTGTTGTGTCGGTGTCGGAGATTAATGGAAAAGTAAGGTTGTTCTTTTCTATGAACTTTTTGTGGCTTGCGATGCTGTCTTTGCTAACGCCTATTATGGCGTATCCCATCTTGTTCAATTCTTTTTTGTGAGCTTGTAAGGAACAGGCTTCGGCTGTACAGCCTGGTGTACTGTCTTTGGGATAGGCGTACAATATGATTTTTTGACCGCGATAGTTGGCTGTCCTTATCTCTTTGCCGTTTTGGTCTATGCCAAGTATTTCTGGTAGTTTGTCTCCAATATTCATTGTTCTGGGTGTTTTTTTTTTGGAGGTTAAAGTGGTGTGATGTTTGTAATTTGCTGTATGTTTATGATTGTCCCGTCTTCAAGTTTGATTTTTTGCTGGGTGATGTCTATCTCTTTCAGTGTTCCTTGTATGGTGTGATAGAATCCGCCCTGTTTTTGTGCGTCGTTGACAAAGTATGTTATAGCTATTTCTTGTTTTGTCTTTGTGGCTGCGGTTGTGGCGGCTATTAGCGATAGTTGTCTGTCAAGCTCAACGCGTCGTTCTTCGTCAAGTTCTATTGGCTGGTCTGTCCAGCGACCGGTTTCTGATATTGCGTCGCTGTGTCCAGACAATGCGGCAAAGGGGGCGAATTGTATTGCCCTCATTGCCGGCTCCATGCGTTTGCGGTGTCGTGGCTCCCAGTGTGGCAGGTTTATGATGTCTGAGTATTCGATGATGTGTGTTTTTAGGTTAAAGGTATAGCGATGGATTATGCTTTGTGTCCGCCTATCTGATTGTTGCGTTCGCGGGCTGTAGCTCCCTCTTCATAGTTGGTACCCCTAAGTATGGCGTTTTTCCCAAATTTCTTTTTAATATCCAAAAGTGTTTGCTGTACTTTCTTTTCTCGTCGCATCTCTTCTTCTTGTTGTTGCCGCTGTTGCTCCAGGGCTTCGTAATCCACGAATAGGTTTAGCTGTTCGCTGGTATGCTTTGTGGTTTCTGCTATCTCTTCAGGCATTGTATTGGCACCTATGCCTATGCGTCTTACCATCTTGTTGGGGTCTACTATCTTTTCGTATAGTTCTACAATGGCGGTGTTTATTATCTTGCTCGATGAGGTCGGCATGGGAAGGCGTATGCTTCCTTGCGAAGGCTTCGGCGCCAAGCGTCCGTAATAGTCTAATACGAGTGTCTCATCTTCGTATTTTGCTACGTCGTTTTGCTCGTTTTTGCCAATGGCTTCGTATACAATGGTTAGAGTAAGCTGTGAGGTGATAAGCTTTTTGTCTACGAGGTTGAGCGATAGATTGTCGGCCATTTCTCTTGCTACGATGCGTGCTTTGTCGGCGGTGTAGGGACATGTTAGCACTTGGGCGTTGCTTAGCGAGGTGCTTTGCGGCTTGTAGGCTTTTATATCTGCCATGGTGCAAGGCTCGTAGCCCCATGCATGGTCTATCAATAGTTCGGCGTTTACACCAAAAAGTTTGAACAGTGTCTCTTCGTTGTTTAAGGAAAAGCGTGCAAGGTCGCCCATGGTGAAGAGCCCGTGTTGTGCCAGTTTGTTGGCAATGCCTTTGCCAACTCTCCAGAAGCTTGTCAGCGGCTGGTGGCTCCATAGTTTCTCTCGGTATGAAATCTCGTCAAGTTCGGCAATCCTTACTCCGTCTTTGTCGGCAGGTATGTGCTTTGCCACTATGTCCATAGCTATCTTGCAGAGATACAGGTTTGTCCCTATGCCTGCCGTTGCTGTTATCCCTGTCTCTTTCAGCACCTCGTGTATCAATGTCATGGCAAGCTGGTGCGCTGTCATTCTATAGCTCTTCAAGTAGTTGGTGGCGTCGATAAACACTTCGTCGATGCTGTATACATGTATGTCTTCTGCCGCTATATATCGTAGATATATCTCGTATATCTTTGTGCTATATTTTATGTAGTATGACATTCGCGGCGGTGCGGCAATATAGTCCACCTCCCAGTCGGGATGGGCTATCAGGTCTGGATAGTGATAGCTCTTGCCGTTGAGCCAATAGTTGTAGCTGTGGTATCGCCTGTCTTCGTTTACTTGTCTAAGGCGCTGCTCTACTTCAAATAGTCGTGCTCTGCCTCCAATGCCGTAGCTTTTTAGCGACGGCGATACGGCCAGGCAGATAGTCTTGTTGGTGCGACTGACATCGGCAACAAGTAGATTGGTCTGCAATGGGTCTAAGTGCCGCTCTACGCATTCTACCGATGCGAAGAAAGACTTTAGGTCAATGGCAATAAATACACCCATCTTTTGTGTGTTTAATGATTGAATTTGTTTTGCAGTTGCTGTAACTTTACTTGATTCATTATCTCGTCGATTACGCGCTTGGTAGACAATGGAAAGTCAGCCTGCTTCATCCATCCGTGATAAGAGGGCTCTCTCATGAACACTTCGTCAACTCGTTGCCCTTTGTATTTGCCAAAGTTAAAGACAATGTGGTTTTTCTCGTTGTATACAAGGTGTCCTACAAGATCGGCGGTATGAAACATGGTGCTGAATTTGCTCAATGCTTTTACATCGTTGACAACAGGGCGTGTTGTCTTGCCGTCTTCTTCATAGTCGGCATCTTTGTATAGGTCGAGTTGTGCCATTAGCACATGGTAGGTGGCAATGGTGTCAGCGTCAGCACTGTGTGCGTTGTCGAGGTCTTTGTGGCAGTAAAACTGGTAGGCCGCTTTTAGCGTTCGTTTTTCCATCTTATGAAAGATGTTTTGAACGTCAATCAAGTTGCGTTGGCGTACGTCAAAATCATAGCCTGCTCGGAGCATCTCTTCTACAAGCAAAGGTACATCAAATTTGTTGGAGTTGTAGCCTGCCAGGTCTGCGTCGCCGATAAATGCCAAAATATTGGGTGCTAATTCTTTGAACGATGGTCTGCTGGCTACGTCGGCATCGCTTATTCCGTGTATCTCTGTCGATTCCTCCGGTATATGTAGTGTGTTGCCATTAGCATCGGTTGGACGCACTCTTTCGGTCATGGTCATCTCTGTTCCGTCGGGCATCACTTTGTGCAAACTTATTTCTACAATATGGTCTTTGCCTACGTTGACGCCTGTTGTCTCAAGGTCGAAAAATACTAATGGTTTGGAAAGGTTGAGTTGCATGTCTTGTCGGTTTGAGTTGTTTAGATATTGCGTGCTGCTCTATGGATACGAAGCAACGTCTCAAGCAGATGTTCCGCGAGGTCGAGGTGTAGCATGTTGGCACCGTCCGATTTGGCTTGCTGGGGTGCTGGATGCGTCTCCATAAATATGCCGTCGGCTCCTACTGCTACGGCGGCGCGCCCTATGGTCTCTATCATCTCTGGGTTGCCGCCTGTTACTCCGGCCACTTGATTGGGACGCTGCAGGGAGTGGGTTATATCTACTACTACCGGCACATTGTTTTTCTGCATCTCTGGTACTCCTCTAAAATCTACCACAAGGTCTTGGTAGCCGAATGTTGTACCGCGCTCGGTTAGCAGCACTTTGCCAGATGGCGAGTTGCTGTCGTCTGCCTCTCCGTTAAAATGACGTATTTTTGCTACTGCATGTGTCATGGCTTCGGGCGACAGAAACTGTCCTTTTTTTATGTTTACCACCTTCCCTGTCTCTGCGGCAGCTTTTAGCAGTTCTGTCTGTCGGCATAGGAATGCGGGTATCTGTACTATGTCGACGTATGGCGCCGCCATTGCTGCGTCGGCTTCGTTGTGAATGTCCGTTACTACAGGTATGTTGTACCGATTGGATATCTCTTTCAAAATCTCCAAGCCGGCCAGGTCGCCTATGCCTGTAAAACTGTCAAGTCGCGAGCGGTTGGCTTTTCTATACGAGGCTTTGAAGGCAAAGGGTATCTCAAGCTTCTCGCAGATGGCTAACAGACGCTCAGCTATTTCAAAAGGCAACGTCTCGTTTTCAATAACGCAGGGGCCAGCAATCAAAAAGAAGTTGCCGGTGTTGGTGTGTTGTAGTTTTGTTAGTTCAGGATACATGGCTTTCGTTTTTGTAGTATGTATATCTTTATATAGTATATCTATAGTCTACAAAACAAGCAACACTCCATACTCTTATTGTGGTATGGAGCTTGCTTGTTGATGTGTGGCTCTTATTGATAGGAAAGTTTAGAAATTGGTGTCGATGCTGTCCAATTCATCAATATTGTCATCGCTACCATTGTCCTCCTCTCTGTATTTTTCGTCATCGCGTCTATGGCTTCCGCGTTGTAGTGATATTATCAAGGCTCCAATCATGCGTGTCATCTCCATCAGCAGCTCGCGCGAACGTTCCACCTCTTCGTCTGTCAGCATATTCAATCCTTTGGCTAAAGTTGTATACACTATGCACTCTCGTATGGCTGTCTTGGATATTTTTAAATAGTGTTCAAATTGGCTCTTGTTGCGTGATGACCCTTCAGCGATATTGAGCGCAATGTCGAATGCTGAATGATAAAAAGCGTTCGACAGGTTTTGCTCAGCCTCGGTCTTGGGGGCGCGGAGGTTTTCGAGAAGCCACACGCTGTAGTCGTTCGACTTGGTGTAGATGCGCAGGTCTTCGAAGCGGAAGAAGCTGCCGGTGCGTTCCTGTGTTTCCATGGTAAAGTGTTTTAGAGGATAAAGATATACCTTTTTCTTGTTTTATGTTTCTTTCTTAATATCTGACAGAAATCTTCTTTTATTTATACAATGCTTCAATCTCTTCCTTGCATCTCTCGTTTATAACAGCTCTCTTTATCTTTAGTGTTGGTGTTAAGCAGCCGTTTTGCGTGTCCCATACGTCGTTGAGCACTTTGTATCGTTTTATTTGTTCGGTTGCACCAAAGAATTTGTTGTATTTGTCTATTACTTTCTGGTATCGTGCCAAGGTCTTTTTGTCGTTTACCATCTCATCGTGCGTCTGGCATTTTATGCCATGTCGCTTTTGCCAGTCTTTCAGAAATTCAAAGTCGGGAACTATTAGCGCTGCGGCAAACTTCTGATTCTCGCCAACCACCATTATGTCGAGTATAAATGGCGACTCTTTGAACTTCTCTTCTAAGATCTCAGGGTTGACAAACTTGCCCATCGAAGTTTTGAACATCGTCTTTGTTCGGCCGGTAATACGTAGCTGTCCTTGTGGCTCAAACAATCCGGTGTCTCCTGTGTGAAACCATCCTTCTGTATCTATTGCTTTGCTGGTAAGTTCGGGCTGCTTGTAATAGCCTTTCATCACGTTGTCGCCTTTGCTAAGTATTTCGTTGTTGTCGGGGTCTATTTTCACCTCTATCCCTGGCAGGGGCTGACCTACGGTGCCTATCTTTCGCCCGTTGGGTCTTCTTGAGCTTACTGCTATTACAGGCGATGTCTCGGTAAGGCCATAGCCTTCGTAGATGTCCATGCCTATGCAGGTGAAGAATCGAGCCAGTCGTGGCTGTATGGCACTGCCGCCAGATACAAACATCTCCAAGCATCCTCCAAAGTTCTCGCGTATGTGTTTGTATACCAATATGTCTGCCCATTTTCTGCGTAACTCGAACCACCAGTTTGTGCTTTCAAGATCGTATTTAGTAGCCAAGCTTAGCGACCAATAGAATATCTTTTTTCGCAATCCTTTCATCTTCTCTCCCTTGCGATATATGCCATCGTACATCTTTTCAATAAATCGTGGCACGGCGGTCATCATATAGGGCTTGGCTATTTTTAGGTTGTCTATCACTTTGCCTATGTTTTCTGCGTAGTATGTCTCGTAGCCCATGTATTGGTACAGGTAGTTCATCATGCGCTCGTATATGTGGCATAGCGGCAGAAAACTCATGGCTCTGGTGTAGTACTCCTTGGGGGTCTCTTCTACACCATGTATGCAGGTTATGATGTTTTTGTGGCTTAGCATCACTCCTTTGGGAAAGCCTGTCGTGCCACTGGTGTATATCATGGTGGCTACGTCATCGGTGCCTATGCTTTTCTTTATGGATTCAATGCTGTTTGTGTCGAGATGCTCAGCGCCTATTGTATAAAGGTCGGAAAGGGTGTGTAGCTCCTTGCCGTTTTGTCTTAGCATCTCAATGCCATCGTTCCCTTCTTTTATTGTATTGATGGTTATGACCCCCTTTATGCTTTGCAGGGACGATGCTATTTTTTTTATTTTGTTGAATAGGTTTTCCGTTTCAACAACAACATAACGCACCTCGCTGTCGTTGAGGATGTATCTGTAATCTTCTTCACTTATTGTCGGGTAGATGGGCACCAGTATGGCACCTATCTGTTGTACGCTCATGTCTATATAGTTCCATTCAGGTCTGTCGCTCGATATGAGTGCAATGGTCTCGTTTTTCTTGATGCCAAAATGAAGAAATGCAGAACTGAGGGTATTTACTGTCGATATATATTCATCGATATATATCTTTTTCCATTCGTTGTTGTTTTTGGCGACCCACACAGCTCTGTCAGGCTGTGTATTCTTGCGATGGTCTAATATGTCAAAGAGTCGGTGTAGTCTCATGAAGTTGAATTATGGTGGCGTTAGTGAGTTTGGTGATAGGGTAGTGCTATTGTTTATTGCAGCAACTCTGATGTACGCATCTCTTGCGTTCTTATCAAGTCGGCAGCAAATTTTGCAGAAGGAATAGATAGCAGACCAGCAAAGTCGCTTATGTTCTCATATCCTTGTTGTTGCATCCATTGGCATAGTCCTTCGTGTAGCTCCTTGTAAAAGGTTATGGTGTCTAATGATGTTGTATTCGTGGTCTGTATGCTACTTGCACCCGCAAGCAGCATCTTTACAACATCTGTATAGGACTTTATTTCAGCCGACGCTGTCAGGCTGCAGTGCAATTTTTTGTTAAGTATCGACAGCCATGCCATGGTGCTGTATATGTTGTAACAGCGTTGGTCGGCAGGTACAGCGCATAACGTTTTGTTGTTGATGTCAATATTTATTAGTGCTGGCTGGTTGAAAAGCGTTATCCCGTTTATGTTATTCCACGATAGCTGTTGTATATATTTTGCTAAGTCAGTAAAGTGTGGACTTATGCGTAGAGATATGGGTATGCTCGTTATTTTGCGTATCGTGAATATTATGTTGTTGAATGTACGCTCAATGTCATCGGTGCTGATGGTTGTGTCGCTTGGGGTGATGTTGACATCTATTTCAAGAGCGTCACAGCCGTTGTCCTCAAATTTCTTTATATGTCCTACCCATGATTCGAATTGAAAGCAGTTGATGCTTCCTATTACAGGTATTTTAAGCTGGGTCTTTATCTGTCTTAAATTTTGAAAATATGATTCAAGCTTTTTGCCAGCCTCACATTCTACCGCATATTTATATGTCTCACCGTATGCCGACATAGATGATTGCGTGTTGCTGCTGGTGTTTATGTTGCAGACCAGCTCTTCCTCATATACCGGGCGTAACATCACTGCTCCTACTCCCGACTCCTCTATTTGATGCAGTTTTTCGGCAGTGCTGTATCTTGAATCGTATCCTGCTACAATTGGACTTTTTATGTCCAATCCCATGTATTTTGTAGACGTATTCATGTTCGCTCTGCGTTTTTTTTCTTGTAAAATGACCTCTTTCTTGTTTAATATTGTCTAATAATTTGATGTTTGCAAAGATAGGTAAAAAAAACATTATATAATAATTTTCAACATTCTTTATTTTTCGTTTTTATTTTATTTGTTGATAATCAAATATATGTGGAATGTTAAAAATAAGTTGAAAACATTTTTTTTTAACATGAATGAAAAAATACTTCGTATCTAACAAAAAAAAAACATACTTTTGCAATCTCAAAAAAACAAATTTTATTGTAATGAAAGAGCAAAAAGAAGAGAAGCAAAATCTTGAAATGGGCGATGTTATTAATCGCTCCGAAGAGTTTATCGAAAAAAATAAAAAAATAATCGGCATAGTCATTGCCGTCATCGTGGTTGTCGTCTTGGCTGTTTTTGGCATTAAGAAATGGTATGTCGAGCCTCGCAACAACGAGGCTCAAGAGGATATGTTCGCTGCTGTTAATCTCTTTGAGATGCAGGACTACGATAAGGCTCTTAATGGTGATGACAATTTTGTCGGATTTCTTGATATTATAGACATGTATGGCAGCACTAAGGCCGGTAATCTCGCTCGTTACTATGCTGGCATTTGCGAGCTGCGTCTTGGCAAGTACGATGATGCTATCGACCATTTCAAGTCTTATTCTGGCAAGGACGTATACTCTGAGCCTCTCGCTATCATGCTGGAGGGTGATGCTTACGCCGAGACGGAAGATTACGACAATGCTGTTAAAAAGTACTGCAAGGCAGCTGAAAAGAATCCTGACTTTATTGTGGCTCCTACCGCTTTGTATAAGGCAGGTTTGGTGTATATAAAGCTTGGCGATGGTAAAAAGGCTGTCGAGGTCTTTAACAAAATCAAGACCCAGTATCCTGAAAGCACCGAGTCGCAAGAGGCTGATAAATACATCTCTTATGCAGAGAATATGTAATTCGGTATTTTAGTTACAGTATACTTAAAGGGCGTTGGTTTCTTGCTAAAAGAAGACGCCCTTATCTTTTGTTTTTTTACAATATCGTCCTTTCAACACGATTATCATATAGTGGTACCGCTTCAAGAATATCATACTTTTGGACTTGTCTCTTATTGCGATGAGTTGATAGAAGTTACCTCAACGGCTCAGATACGCAGCCTGGTGTCGTCGGGCTACCTGTCTAACAACAGGTTTTTCGTCATAGGTGGTGGCAGCAACGTGCTATTCCCAGAGCATTATAATGGTGTTGTTCTTCATATCGCCACGCAAGGCGTTGATGTCGTTGGTACGTCTGGCGACATTGTGTATGTTCGAGCCGCCGCAGGGGTGATATGGGACGACTTTGTCGGACGCTGCATTGCTTCCGGATGGTATGGATTGGAATGTCTTACGGCAATACCTGGTACTGTTGGTGCCAGTGTGGTACAGAATATCGGTGCATACGGCAGCGAAGTGTCGCAGTTTGTTCATCATGTTGTAGCAATAGATATTGTGTCGGGCGATGAGGTCGTCATCTCTCGCGATGAATGTCTTTTCGGCTATCGCAACAGCTGTTTCAAGCAAGCTGCCTATAGGCGATATATTGTTCTTGAGGTGGTCTACGCCTTGTCGCTTAAATTCAAAGCCAATCTTTCATATAAGGCTTTAAGCGATGCTTTCTCTCAACAAGCTCCTGGCACTATAACAGCTACGCAGGTGGCGGAAAAAGTTTCTTCTATACGATGGGGCAAGTTGCCTCGTCCAAGCGAGACAGGCAGTGCTGGCAGTTTCTTCAAAAATCCTGTTGTCAGTATATCGCAGTATGAAGGTATAAAAAAACAATGTCCAGAAATAGTGGCTTTCCTTGTCGAAGGAGGCTATAAGATTTCTGCCGGCTGGCTGATAGAACATTGCGGTTGGAAAGGAAAAAGTTTAGGACGTTGTGGTGTGTACGACAAGCAGGCTCTGGTTTTGGTCAATCTTGCCGGGTGTACATGCACTGAAGTACATAAGTTGGTAGATGCGATAGTCTCTGATGTCTCTCAACAATTTGGCATAACACTCGAGCCTGAAGCCATATTTGCTTAACAGATTTTTATGCTTAAATAAATATTAAGATATGTACGATACTAAAATTTTTTGGAACTGGTTTGTAGATAATAGCGAACAGCTTACAATGCTTGCCGATTTGGCCGATGATAAACGGCAGGCTTTGCTCGATGAGATGCAGGAGAAGCTCGAAGAATACTGCCCTGGACTGTCGTATGTTCTTGGAGAGTCTACTCCGCAGGGGCGTAAGCTGACTTTTTCTGCCGAAGGCGATACCGATTTGTTTCGCTATGTTGTAGAGCTGTGCGATAACGCTCCGGATGTCGACTGGTGGGATTTTGTGCCTTTCAAACAGGCTGGCGGCACCAATCTGAAAGTCTATTTCGATAAATATGTCTTCGAGACGTCTAAGATGCATTTCCAGCAACTTGAGTGTGAGGAAGAGCCTGAATTTATCGGTCTTCGTGTAGCTGTCGATCCTCAGCTTGCCTCGACAAAAAATGCTCAGCCGGCTAACATCTACGATGATGAAGACATGCAGGTGGGTGTATATGTAACGTTAGAAGCCATGATAGGCGAATTTGACTGTGCCACGCTATTAGGGTATCTTGAGGTGTGCAAGGTTCCAGAAGAGCCTTTCAAGTCCGGTTTCCAACCTCTCGACGATTTTCCTCAATTTGTTGAGTGGTTCAAAAAGAAAAGAGACAAATAGTCTAAAACGGCTTTCGTAAATGATTGTATATGACGAGAAAATACTTTTTTCGCTCATTATTCAATAAAAAGT
Organism: Bacteroidales bacterium; assembly: GCA_045598945.1. Classification (GTDB taxonomy): domain Bacteria; phylum Bacteroidota; class Bacteroidia; order Bacteroidales; family P3; genus Colimorpha. The sequence continues at coordinate 28,314 of JAZRVD010000074.1, forward strand.
AGTATTTTCGCATTGTCTTTGACGTGTGTTCGCTATGCGTGGACACTACTTTAATGTGTTTATATATAAAAAGTTATATCTATGAGTAAAGTAGATGTGTTGCTCGGTCTTCAGTGGGGCGACGAAGGCAAAGGTAAGGTGGTTGATGTCCTTACACCTCAATACGATGTTATTGCTCGTTTCCAAGGTGGACCTAATGCAGGCCATACTCTTGAATTTAATGGTATCAAGCATGTCTTGCACATTATCCCTTCTGGCATTTTCCATAAAGAAAAGTTAAATATTATCGGCAACGGTGTTCTTATTGAACCAAATATCTTCTGCCAAGAGGTGGATGCTTTGAGGGAGAAAGGGGTTCAGGCTGAGCAGAATCTGTATATCTCTAAAAAAGCTCATCTCATACTTCCATCTCATCGTTTGTTGGATGCTGCCAACGAGATGGCCAAAGGCAAGGACAAGATCGGTTCTACCCTCAAAGGCATCGGACCGGCATATACCGACAAGGTGGCTCGTACCGGCATTCGCGTAGGTGAAATTATGGAAAGCGACTTTAGCGAACGCTATGAGTTGCTCAAGATACAGCATTTGCAGACAGCCCACACGCTGCATTACGACATCGACAGTTTCCGTATTGATGGTATGACTCTCGATGAGTATGAAAAAGTCTGGATGCAAAGCATCGAAAAGCTACGTCAGTTCAAGCTTATCAATAGCGAATACTTTATCAACAAGTGCCTGTCCGAAGGTAAAAAAATTCTTGCAGAGGGAGCTCAGGGCTCAATGCTTGATATAGACTTCGGCTCATATCCTTTTGTTACATCATCCTCCACTGTTACAGCGGGCGTATGCACTGGCTTAGGCGTCGCTCCTTCTGTCATAGGTCGTGTGATGGGTATCACCAAAGCCTACTGCACCCGTGTGGGCGCAGGCCCATTCCCTACCGAATTGTTCGATACCACAGGCGAGCAGCTGTGCACCATAGGTCATGAATACGGAGCCACTACGGGTCGCTCGCGTCGCTGTGGCTGGATAGATATCCCAGCTTTGCGATATGCCTGTATGCTCAATGGTGTAACCGACCTTTTTGTTACAAAGCCTGATGTGATGAACGACTTTGACGAAATCAAGGTGTGTACAGCTTATCGTATCAATGGTGAAGAGACCGACGAGATACCTTTTGAGTACAATACCGTTGAGATAGAGCCTGTGTTAAAGTCTTATCCAGGTTGGAAACAATCGCTCAATGGCATTACCAACTATAATGCACTGCCTAAAAATCTTCTTGAGTACTTGGACGCCATACAGCAACTAACCAATACCAATGTCATGGCGGTATCTATCAGCCCTGACCGCAAGGATGTTTTGTACAAGTAGTTCGGATAGGTAGTATAATTTTCTCTTTTTTGTCAAATAACAAACACATATAATAATGAAGAAGTTACTTTTGATAGCTTTGATTTGCCTTCCTTTGGTAGTCGCAGCTCAGACCAAGGTAAAAGAGACTGAAGTTCCTAAGTCAGTTCTTATTACTTTGGCAAAACAGTACGAGTCGTACAAAGTCAAGACATGGTATCAGGCACCGGGTCAGTATATAGCCGACTTCATTATCGACGGTCAGGCTGGACGCGGCTATTTCACCGCTTCTGGTGATTGGCAGTACAGCTCTTTCGGTGTCAAAATGCAAGAATGTCCATCTAAGATTGGAACATATATCACCGACAATTATCCTGGATACAAGACTAAAGACATCAGTTATGTCGAGGAAGCTAATGGTGA
>JAZRVD010000075.1:0-10541 GCA_045598945.1 Bacteroidales bacterium
AATCCCGATTTTTATCGGACAGCAATAATTAATAACATATTATACCACTAAATATCAACATAATACAAAAAACTAAAATAAAAAAATTTGTTGCCCTAATAAAAAAACAATATTTTTGCAAAAAAATTTAATAACATATTATCAACAAAAATAACTTATCAATGAAAAGAACAATCCACCTGCTACTAACGGCGATTATAGCTATGGTAGCTGCATCATGTGCGACATCCTACAACTACACCGACAACAACACCCACCTGATGAGTGTAAGTTCCACAGCGCACACGCTCCCCATCGTTGCCGACCTTGATATCCAGTCGTCGAAAATCGACTTCAAGATGATCTTCAAGAACAACCTGTCCTTGCGCGAGATAGCAGACTTCAACGCATCACCCAAGGTGCAATACATGATAAAACTCACCTTGAACAAAGCCGCCGAGAAGTATGCTGCAGATGTGATTGTAGCTCCGAACTACTCTATCAGCACATCGGAAGACTTTAGAAGCATCACCGTAACCATCACCGGTTTCCCCGCCACATACTCCAACTTCCGCACCGCCACAGCGGCTGACATGGAGATGATAAAGAACGGCAACACCTCTACAAGTCTTGTACCATGCTCTGCCGCCTCGATCTACGACCGCAGCGAAAGCGAGTATTTTGTAAAATAGGCGATAAAAGATACCGCAACTTTTACAAGACAAACAATAGACATTTTTCAACAGCACACGCAACAAAACATCATTGCGTGTGCTGTTTTTAACTTGTTATGTTATACCACATCCAATAATAGGAAAAAAAACTTATCAACACAATGTTGATTACTTTTACACAACAAGAATAGAAATAATGTAATTTTGCAGTTGATAAAGTGTGCAAAAAATGAGCATGTTACCCTTTGATAATCATCAAATAAAAGTCCTAACGGATTGGATTGACGCAAGCGAAAGGATAGTAATTGTTTCGCACGTCAATGCAGATGGCGATGCCATAGGCTCGCTACTGGGCTGGAGACATGCCTTGTCAAACTACGGCAAACAATGCACGACAATACTCCCTACCGGATGTCCGCAACAATTCGCATGGCTTCCGAAAAGCGAGGAGATACTCGATGGAGAGAGTCAGCACGACGAATGTTTGAACATTATTGAGGCTTCCGACCTTATCATTGGCGTAGACTTCAACAGCTTTACGCGCACCGACAGCCTATGCGAGACATTGGAAGCCCAAATATGCCACAAAGCACTGATAGACCATCACCGCGACCCCCAAACAGACAAATTTGACATAGTATTTTCCTACGACGGACTCTCAAGTTGCTGTGAGTTGTGCACATGGCTTCTACCAAAACTTTTAGGAGAGTCCGCAATAGACCAAACAACGGCAAGATGCCTATATACAGGCATCAGTACAGACACTGGCGGATTTAGCTACAGTTGCGAAGAGTCCAGTGTTTTCGAGGCTGCCGCATACCTTGCGACTTTTAATATAGGCACGGCAGAGATACACAACAATATCTGCAACACTTTTAGCATAGAGCGCATGCTTTTCTATGGTTTTGCCATCAGCCAAAGGCTGCGCATATTTCCAGAAAAGAGATTTGCATACTTTTACTTTTCACTCAAAGACAAAGAGGACCATGGCATAACAAATTCAGACATGGAGGGACTTGTCAACTACACCTTGATGATGAAAGACATCAGCGTAGGTGCGTTGCTGCGCGAAGAGAGAGACTGCGTAAGGGTATCGCTAAGATCGAAAGATGATGTAAACGTATGCACTATAATGCAAGAGAACTTCGACGGTGGCGGACATGTAAAAGCATCAGGCGGCACAAGCTACGACAGCCTTGAAAAAACAATAAAGAAAATTGAAAAGATTTTTTTATAACATATTAATACTGGCACTTACCTTGTTGTCTATATCAGCCTGTTCCGACACGCCCATAGTAAACGTTGAAGAAGAGAAGCCGGACTACAAAGAAAACGTTATCAATGCCAACAAATACCTTATAGAGCGCGAAGAGACCTCTATCAAAAGCTATATAGAGCGACACGGGTGGATGTGCACCACCATGGGATGCGGAGTAAGGATTGAAGAGACACATAAAGGCGAGGGGCAGGAGATAAACAACGACGACACAGTAACAGTATGCTATAGCGCGGAAGACCTGTCTGGCAAGACACTATACAGCGACACCACTATAAGCTATATAGCTGGTCGGCTTGAACCGACAGAAGGCTTTGACGCAGCCATACTGACGCTGCGCTACGGAAGCGAGGCACGAATGATAGTGCCATCGACAGCAGGATACGGGGTGGTAGGCGACGGCGATGCCATAGGGTCGAGAAAAGCAGTGGTATACCACGTCAAAGTAAAAAAGCAGCAGAAAAAATAAGATGAATGGTGATAAGCCACGTCAAAATAAAACAACATTAAGTAAAAAAACAAACAATACAACAATGAAAAGAATTTTCAAATTGTTCGCCTTCGTCATTCTCGGCACAATGCTTATGGTAGGCTGTAACAAGGGTGACATACCTGGTTTCAAGAAGACCAAGAGCGGACTCAACTACAAGTTTCACAAGACCAACAAGAGTGGTCATCAGATTCAAATAGGCGACTGTCCCATTGGCTATATATGCCTACACTTGGACAACGATACACTTACCTTACAAAATAGCGTAGCCAAGCGAATGAACACCATCATCACCGACCTACTCGTCAACGAAGGCTTGTTGATGATGCATGTTGGCGACAGTGCCACCTTTGCAATCGCCGCAGACTCTTTGGCTCAATATTTCAGCATAAAGGAATTGCCACCGACATACACCCCCAACAGCGGTCAATACTTCTATTACCACATTGGCATCGTTGATGTCGTCTTAGCCGAAGAGATTGAGCAAGAGAATGACAACTATAATGAAAACATGCAGCAAATAGAGCAAGAAGAATTAAACGACATTGCCAAATACCTCAACGACAACGACATTTTGACACCACCTACCGAGTCAGGACTCTACATCATTGTAAAGAAAAAAGGTACAGGCAAAGTCATCGATACAGGCAGAAAAGTATCTGTCAACTATACCGGTCGTTTGCTTGACGGCACCTTGTTCGACAGCAATATACAGAGCGTGGCCGAAGAGGGAGGCACATACAATAGCCAAAGAAAATACGAGCCAATGACATACGTTGTGGGAACAAAAGCGTTAATAAAAGGTTGGGAAGAGGGCTTACAAGGACTGCCAGCCGGCAGCGAGGTAACCCTCATCATGCCTTCAAAACTTGCCTACGGACCAGAAGGAGCAGGGGCATATATAGGTCCTTTCACACCACTGATTTTTGACATCACCATACTGAGCGTAAACTAATATATACTAACCATAAAACACGACACAATGTTGAACATAGTTATTTTTGGAGCGCCGGGTGCAGGCAAAGGCACCCAGAGCGACTACCTGGTGGAGCATTTCCATCTTACCCACATCTCCACAGGCGACCTACTGCGCAAAGAGATAGCCGAACAGACCGAACTTGGCAAACGTATAAAGAGCATCATGGACGCTGGCGCACTTGTTAGCGACGACATAGTAGTAGAAATGATCGACAAGGCCATAGCCGCCGACCAGCAAGGCATACTCTTCGATGGTTTCCCACGCAACGTGGCACAAGCCGAGACCTTGGACAGACTGATGGCAAAACATTCTCGTTCCGTAACCTGCATGGTAGACCTTGATGTGCCACGCGAGGAGCTTATCCGCCGCATACTGGAACGTGCCAAAATAAGCGGACGAAGCGACGACAACGAAGAGACGGTAGCCAACCGTCTGCGTGAATACGAGAACAAGACCCTGCCTGTAGCCGCATACTACGAGAAGCAAGGCAAACACATCAAGATAGAGGGTGTTGGCAAAATTGAAGATATTGCCAAGAACATCATCAACGCTATCGAAAAATTATAATCAAATATTGTGAACACTGGCAACTAATGCCATTCCACCATCAACCGACAAGGAGTTGTAACAGACTGTATACGCCTACAACTCCTTGTTTTTTCTCAAAAAAAAAACATTAATTATGAACAGCAATTTTGTAGACTATGTAAAAATACGTGTCCGTTCGGGCAAAGGAGGTGCAGGGTCAGCACACTTATTGAGAGTAAAATACAATGCCAAAGCCGGTCCCGACGGCGGCGACGGCGGCCGTGGCGGCCATGTAATACTAAAAGGCAGCAGCCAGCGATGGACCTTATTGCACCTAAAATACACCAAGCATGTCTTTGCCGAAAACGGGCAGAACGGAGGCGAGAACCTCTGCACCGGCAAAATGGGCGCTGACCAGATACTCGAGGTACCTTTAGGCTGCGTGTGCAAAGATGCCGACACAGGCGAAATATTAGGCGAGGTAACCGAAGATGGCGAGAAGCTCATCATAGCCAAAGGTGGCCGTGGAGGCTTGGGCAACGACCATTTCAAGTCAGCCACCAACCAGACTCCACGCTATGCACAACCCGGCGAGCCGGCAGAAGAGCGCTGGGTAATAATAGAATTGAAGATGCTGGCCGACGTAGGACTTGTAGGATTCCCCAATGCTGGCAAGAGCACCTTGCTAAGCGTAGTGTCTGCCGCCAAGCCAGAGATAGCCAACTATCCTTTTACCACCTTGGTGCCAAACCTCGGCATGGTGAAATACCACGACGACCAATCGTTCTGCATTGCCGACATACCTGGCATTATAGAGGGCGCCAGCGAAGGCAAAGGCCTGGGGCTTCGTTTTCTACGTCATATAGAGCGCAATGCGGTATTGCTATTTATGGTCAGCTGCGAACAGCTCGACATTGCAAAAGAGTACAACATACTATTGGAAGAGCTGCGCAAATACAACCCCGAACTGCTCGACAAGCAACGTCTCCTTGCTATAACAAAATGCGACATGCTCGACGACACCATGACCGAACAGCTTAAAGCACATACGCCTACAGACATAGAAACAATATTCATAAGCGCTGTAAGCGGCATGAACATGCAAAAGCTCAAAGACCGCCTGTTTCAGATGGTTAAAGAAGAGAATGGGAAAGAGGAGGAGCGAAGCTACTGGGACGATGAAGAAACAGCGACAACGGAGACCGACAAAATAAAGGTAGACGAAGAAGAGTAATGCCAAAAGCACAACAGTACTTTCACACTTCGCAATGATAGACATCGACACACGACTTTTCTGGTTTATCAACAGCCACCATGCTCCATGGGCTGACACCCTGCTATGGACAGCGTCGCAGCCATGGTCGTGGGCTATTGTCCTAACACTTATATACCTATGCATCACACTACGCAAAGAGCCACATCAATGGTGGATAATACTCATAGGCATAGGGCTGTGCTTCCTGCTCAGCGACAGGATATCGGTGATGTGTTTCAAAGATGTAGTATGCCGGTTAAGGCCATGCCATGCGTTAGAAGGAGTAAGAATGTATCGCACAAGCTGCGGAGGGTCATACGGCTTTGTATCATCGCATGCGGCAAACGTCTTCGCCCTTGCCATGTTTTTCGCACTTAGATATGGACATCGGCGTGCCAAAGGATGGATAGTGCCGGCAGTAATGTTTGGCTGGGCAGCGATAGTGGGCTATAGTAGGCCATACTTAGGCAAGCACTATCCCGGCGACGTTATATGCGGCGCCATAGTGGGCATAGCCATGGGGGCACTGGTGTATTTCGTTACAAAGAAAATAGAGAACAGGCTTAAATACAAGACTCTGACAAAAAAAAAACAGCAATAAAACATTTTTTTTCAAAAAAAACACACAGAGCGTAACAAAAAACATCTAATCATCGTACAATATAGTGTGCTTACTTATTTCAAGATGTATTGGCAAGACGCTCCGCTACGATAAAAGTTGGAGCGTTTTGTTTTAATAAGCACCTGTATTTACAACAAGCAGCAACAATAATATATAATATAAAGAATATGAACACACTCGACATTATCATCGCCTTGCCACTTGTATACTTTATCTACAAAGGATGGAAAGACGGTGCTATAGGACAATTAGCTGGTCTGATAGGCATACTATTAGGCTGCTACGCAGCAGTACATTTCTCGCATATTGTAGCCGGCATACTACCCTTTGAAGGCGAAAGCACTATATTGGTAGCCTTCTTCATCACCTTTGTGGCTGTAGTTATACTATCCTACATGTTAGGAAAAATAGTAGGCAAGATACTAAAGTCTGCCAACCTTGGCATCGTCGACAAGGTGTTAGGTGCCCTGATAGGCATGGCGAAATGTCTTTGCATACTCAGCATAGCCATACACTTTATGATACTTGTCGACAGGTCGGAGCGAGTCCTCACCCCCACTGCAAAAGCAGAGTCGGCACTCTTCAAGCCAACATACACAGTAGGGCATGCTCTAACAGGCAAATTGGAGACGTTTGTCAAAGAGAAAACCAACCGCAACAACAAATAACAAGGATGGCAAGTTGGGAAAACATAGACATTGTTAGAGAAAACGGAGAAAGAGTGCGAGCCATGGCACCCGTTATAGTGTCGGCAAGCCGCAGCACCGACATACCAGCCTTCTATGCCGACTGGTTTTTTCATCGCCTCGACACAGGCTATTCGGCATGGCGCAATCCCTTCAACAACAAATATTCATTTATAAGCTATAAAAACACAGAGTTCATAGTCTTCTGGTCAAAAAATCCCAAAAAGCTGATCGGGCGTAGCCAGTATTTGAAAGAACATAACATAGAATGTTACATTCAATACACCCTCAACGACTATGTTGCCGAGGGCTTGGAATGCGGCGTGCCATGTGTAGAGGAAAGAATAGAGACCTTTCAACGACTGGTTGACGAATACGGCAAAGGACATGTGGTATGGCGTCACGACCCATTGGTGCTGACCGACAGTATGGGCCTCGACAACCTTATAGACAAGATAGAGAACATAGGCGACAAATTGCAAGGCTACACAGAAAGACTTGTATTCAGCTTTGCCGACATTGAGTCATACGGCAAGGTGAAGCGCAACATGCAGCACAACGACATACGCTACCGCGAATGGCAACAGGAAGAGATGGACATCTTTGCCCAGCGTCTTGTACAACTCAACACGCAAAAAGGGTGGCACTACGAACTTGCCACATGTGGCGAACCGGGACGCTACCACGGCATTATAGCCAACCACTGTGTCGACGAGCGACTGATACTGCGTTTCGCCTACAACCACCTATCCATATTGAAACTGCTACATGCCGAGATAAAGACAATAGACACCTGCGGAGGACTCTTCGCCCCTCCCGCAGCACCACCCGACGACGCAATATATATAGACAACAACAGATACATAGTGGTGAACAAGGACAACCGCGACAAAGGCCAGCGCGACGCCTGCGGATGCTGCATCAGCAAAGACATAGGCGAATACAACACCTGTCCGCACCAGTGCGAATACTGCTACGCCAACAACAGCAAAGAGACAGCCCTTGCCAACTTTGCCCGACACAACGACAACAAGACTTCCGAAACCATAACAGGCATAACGCCAACCTTATAACACCGTTACACTGTGATAATATTAGCTCCAATGCAGGGATTGACCGAAATACTCTTCAGAAGCGTCTACAACCGATGCTTCAAAGGAGCCTTCGACAGTGCCGTGTCGCCATTTCTATCTTTGACCCACGGCAACCTGACCGACGCATGGAAAAAGATTGACGACGTACTGCCCGAAGTCAACAAAGGGTCAATGCCTGTCATCCCACAAATATTAGGCAAAGAGTGTGAAGAATTTGTATCGCTCGCCAACCGATTGGGCGAGATAGGCTACAACGAGGTGAACTGGAACATAGGCTGCCCCATGCGACGTGTGGCAGGCAAGCACAGAGGCAGCGGCATATTGCCCTACCCCGACGAGGTGCGCCATGTACTGGACAACGTTGTGCCTCGTCTTGACATACAGCTGAGCATAAAGATGCGACTTGGACACATACATGACAACGAAATATTCAAGCTCATACCAATACTCAACGACTATCCCCTAAAGTCCATAACCATACACCCGCGCACTGGCAAACAGCAATACAGCGGCAGCGTCAACTTGCATCGTTTTGAAGAGGTGCTGCCACTCATCAAGCACAAAGTGATATACAACGGCGACATCTGCAAGGAAAGCGACTACAGACATATACGCCAACTTTTTCCACAGATAACAGACGTTATGATAGGTCGAGGCGCGCTCTACGACCCACTATTAGTACCACGACTTAAAGGGATGGATGTAGACGAAGGCGATGCACGCAACTTCATCTTGCAACTTATCGACGCCATACTGCACAGACCAATATCCGACGAGGGCAAGACAAGAAAGATAAAAGAATACTGGTGTCTGCTATGGAAAGCCACAGCACTCAGCGAAACGGCGAGCCACAAAGTATTGCACACCACCACCCTACCCGACCTAATATCAACCCTAACAAGAATATTAAACAACGAAGAACAATAACATCATGAAGAAACTACTAATGATAATGCTGGCTCTTACACTTTTGGCGGCCTGCAACAACAAGAAAAACGAACATAGCGACATGACACCCGACGAGGTTATAGCCATACTCGACACCAAAATACTGAAAAACGACAAAGACCACAGCCTATACTACCAACGTGCAAAGATGCTGATGGAAGTAGGCAGGGTAAACGACGCCATCAGCGACCTCGTGAAAGCCATATCGATAAAAAACGACAAGATAGAATACCACCTTTTGCTCGCCGACGCCTATTTTGCCAACGGCAACGTAGACGACAGCTACAAGACTCTCGACAAAGCACTGGAACTCGATGCCGACAACCAAGAAGCCATATTGAAACAAGGCGAGATAGCCTACTACAGCCGCGACTACGACAGAGCACTCACCAATTTAAGCAAGGTAACAGAAAAAGATCCGCAAAACCGCACGGCACTATTTCTCAAAAGCTTTATATACAAAGAGAAAGGCGATACCGCCAACGCCATAGTACTGCTACGCAAGGTCTGCGACATATACCCCGACTACAGCCCTGCCTTTGAAGAACTCGGCGTAATATACTCCATGCACCACTCGCCACTTGCCGAACAGTACCTCACCACAGCCATCAACCTCGATGTCAACAACACCAACGCACGCTACAACCTTGCCATGTACTACCAAGAGATAGGCCAGATAGAGGCTGCGGAAGAGACCTACAAGCAGTTGCTTGACATCGACAACACCAACAAATATGCCTGGCACAACAGAGGATACATAGAACTCTTTAATAACTCCAACTACGACAAGGCAATAGAACACTTCAACCGTGCACTACAATGCGACAGCCTTTTTATCGAGGCTCTCACCAACCGCGGCTGTGCCTACGAGATGAAAGGAGACATACAGAATGCTTATCAAGATTACACTAACGCCTTGCAACATCAACCATATTTCGAGCCAGCTCTCGAAGGGTTGAATAGGATAAAGTAATCTAAGTTATATAATTTCAACAGCGCTATGATACCATAACACTGTTTTTCAAATACATACACATACAACTACATACGTATACATGCACTAATAATGGCGACAAAAAAAGGAAGTCTATTCTTTTACAGAATAGACTTCCTTATTTCTAAACATATAAAACATTACTAAAGATTGAAGCGCATCTTGTAAGCCTTCATGGTGTTCTGCAACAGCGATACAATGGTAAGAGGACCTACGCCGCCAGGCACGGGAGTAACGTAGCTGCACTTGGCGTCCACTTCGCTGTGCTTCACGTCGCCACACAGATGGAAGCCACTCTTGCGGCTTGCATCGGGTATGCGATGTATGCCTACGTCGACCAGCACCACACCATCTTTCACCATATCGGCGGTAATGAACTCTGGCTGTCCAATAGCAACGATAAGTATGTCAGCCTGACGAGTTATCTCGGCAAGGTTTTGCGTATGGCTGTGGCAAAGAGTAACGGTGCAGTCGGCCCCTTCGCGTTTTCGCGACAACAAGATAGCGGCAGGACTGCCCACAATGTTGCTACGACCAACTATGACGCAATGCTTGCCTTGCGTCTCTATCTTATAGCGACGCAGCAGATTTGTGATACCCATTGGCGTAGCTGGAGGAAAGGCTCGTTCGTCGCCAAGCATGGTACGACCTATGCTGATAGGTGTAAAGCCGTCGACATCCTTGTCGGGCGAGATAACAGTATTGAGGCGCTGCTCGTCAATATGTCCAGGCAATGGCAGCTGAACTATAAAGCCGTCAACCTCGTCGTCCTTATTGAGGAAATCAATAGTATTAAGAAGATCCTTCTCTGTGGTATTGGCAGGGAAACGATAGACAGATGAGGTAAAACCCACTTCGTGAGCCGACTTCTCCTTGTTGGCTACATACGTCTGGCTGGCACCATCGTCGCCAACCAATATTGCGGCAAGATGAGGTGGACGCATACCTTGCATTGTATACTTACGCACTTCGTTTGCCAACTCGTCTTTAAGCTGTATGGCTGTTGCCTTGCCATC
>JAZRVD010000076.1:0-4749 GCA_045598945.1 Bacteroidales bacterium
CGATAGGTGCCAGAGGCGCTGAGCGTCTTGCCGTGCCATGCGTAGGTGCTGGCATCAGCCGTCTCGCTAACTTCGAGGATGCCATTGTTCAGACGGGTGAAGTAGAGCGTGTCAACACTGTTACAACCGTAGAGGTTGATATAGTTGTATTGATAGCTACCCGATGCCGCATAGGAAGCACCGTGCCATGAGTAGGCAAGACACGAAGCTGCCTCTTCAGCCAGATAAGATGAACCATTGAGATGCAAACGTAAAGAATAAATGCTGTCGCACAAACCTGCAACCACATCTTTCAGAGTATCCGATATAACCGTATCGCCATCAGCAAGCACTACCAAACCATCAACATCATCGATAGCCTCATTAGCAAACAGACGTCCGCGCCAAGCGTAAGTGTTACATTCAGCAACATTCATCTCGACCACAACATTGTTGAGGATGTTCAAATCCAGACCTCTAATAGTAGCACATGCGTCGCCAGGCAATGTATCGAATACCATTGCCGAAGAGGTATACGTCTTGCCGTTGACATCCCATGTAAATTGCTTGCATGCCGTTGCCGAGTCATAAGAGCGACTTAACGGAATGACAGACAGATGCAGCTCATATACCGAGTCGCAACGATTATAGACGGCGAGAGCCTTTCTCTCGACAACATCAGTATTAGAGGTGTAGCTGTTGCCACGCCATACAAAGTTGTCGCCTTCGCAGATAGTATGATTTGTAATCGACGACGAGTCGTTGTAGACCACCAGCATCAAAGTATCAACATTGTTGCAGCCATTGACGCCGTTGTAGGCGAACAAGAATGTGCCAGTAGATGAGTATACATTGCCATTCCAGTTCTTGCTACCACACACAGTATCACGAACAACAACATTGTTGCCTACATGGAACTGCATACCAAGAGTATAGATAGAGTCGCAGAACTCATCGACTACATTTTCAACAGTATCGAAATAGACGCCGTCGGCATCATACACCTTGTTGCGCCATGTAAGATTCTCACAAGTAAGGACATCCATTCTCATACGGATATTCTTGCGCAAGTCGAGATGCAGCGTTACGACAGAGTCGCACCCATTGGCGGCGCCATTGCTAACTGTGTAAACCTGACCTGGTAGCAGCTCTGTCGGCATAGGCGACTGCGTGAACGTTGTACCATGCCATGTAAACGAGTCGCAAGCTTGCTCGTAGACATCCTTTGCAACACTATTCTTTACAGTGAGATTATACGTTACAACGCTGTCGTACCACTTCTTGCCACGGAAATGACGTGTATATACCCCGCTCTCGGTATAGCTGCTGTCGACCCACACAAAGCTATCGCACACAGTTGAGTCGATAGTATCGTAGTGAGAGACATGGATATACACCGAATCTATGGCAGGACATAGCAACTCGGCAAAGACGATGTCGTCGATACCGAAATCGTTACCAGATGCTGCCGTACTTTGGTTAAGGAGTGTAATCGTTGCCGAAGTAGCATCACCAGAGTTCCACACCTGGTAGAACTGTTTCCATACGCCCATCGATGGTGAAGGAGTGAACACGTCGCCAAGCTGTTCGCCATTGATAGCAAACTGCAAAGCACCGAGAGCGTCGTCGTAATCGTAATATTCATGACGTTCTTCATCATAGTAGCGGAAATAGCCACTCTGCGAATTGACATCGGTACCAGCTATAGGCTGTGAACGCATGATAGTGTACTCCACATTATTAGTAGAGTCGTGGAAGAGATAATGATAGTTGTTGGAAGCATAATCCGGGAAGTAGTGAGTCAGAGTATACGATGCACGAACAGGATTCTCTTGACCCCATTGTGTCAACTGCCTGCTGAAATCCATTGCATAGAATATCTGATTATCCTGATCCATGTAGGTATAACCATACCTGCCACCTTCATAGCCATTGTACGAGCCATAATAGCCGTATGACGGTATACGGTAGTCGGCAGAAGGAATGAACACCAACGACTGACTATTTGAGTTGCGACCCGACGATGCCAAGGTAGTAGCCCATGTAGAGAAGGCGTAATCGGTATGCGGTGTAACGGCTATCGTAGTCTTCCACACATATACGCCAGGATTCATTGAACCATTGACAATCATATACTTGCCACGGCCAGAAGTATGATCCTTAGTAGCATTGAAATTTTGATGATAATTACTTGCATTAGTACCTATAGCGTACTTGCCTTCAGCCCAAAGAGCAGAACTGCCAGTATAAGAGACATAGGTGTAGTCGGAAGTAAAGTACTTCTTGCCTTGCTCGAAATTACCATTATTGACAAGGTTAGCGCCAGAGGCATATCCTACCACTTGGACATAATAGCGCGTATCTTGCCAAACGGCTGCCACAGGACTACTTGAATAAGTAGACGACAAGCCATAGGCAGGACTCCACTCATAGAAGTCGGCACCCGTAGCTTGCAGTTGCAGAGGTACACCAGGCACCACACAAGTATCGTTGGTAACACTGAGTGCAGGTGTCTCTTTGACAGTGAGATGCAACGTTACGATAGAGTCGCAGCCCCATCTATTTTGCAAGGTAGTGCGATAGTCGTCGCTACGCATACAAGGTGTCTCATACCATATCATTGAGTCGCAGCATGTAGCGAAAGTGTCGCCAGTATTGGTACGACATGCCACACCTGTCTGCAAGTCGAGCGTTATGACAGAGTCGCACCCTACCGCATTGCGCAAAGTATCCATGTAGATACCCGACGAAAGCGAATCTCTATAATGAGCAGTATGACCAAGCCACAAATACTTGTCGAAGCTGGTGTTGATATGCGTCTCTGAGAATGTAGAGACTTTGACTCTCAGTTTCAGGGTATCGATGCCATAACAGCCGTTTGTGTCGGTTGAAGGCATAAAATACACATCGGTATTATAGTATGTTCTACCATTTATAGTCAGCTTATCGCAAGCCACTGTATCGATAGACTTAGGTGCAAACTTGTTGATACGCAGAGAGAGATGATACGACGTGTCGCATACCTGCAGCGATGACGCAGGACGAGTAACGACGATGTCGGGGTTAGATGCATAGTATGTCTGTTGAGAACGGCTCCAGTAGAACGAGTCGCACACCTTCACCGAATCGTAACTTATCAATGCCTTGCCAAGTGTAAGGTTGAGAGTATAGATACTGTCGCAATAGCCGTGTACAGCATTACGAGCAGTGTCATAATACAGACCTATAGTGGTATATTCTTTGTTACGCCATGTGTATGTTTCGCACGACTTTTCAGTCTGGATAGGAGCAAAGCTGTCATTGTACAATGTTAGGTTAAGAATATACACACTGTCGCAACGATTTATTATTGCCTTTTCGGCAATATACATAAACTTGCCCGATGAGGCGTATGTGTTGCCATGCCAGCTATATGTCTTACACGATATTGCGTTAGTAGTATCGTACATGTCGACGCATGACGGATGCTTAACCTCAAGCTCAAGCACATAGACGCTGTCGCAGACATTGCCGCCCTCTGGAACAACATGAGCTATGCGCTGCTCGTATATTCCAGACTGATAGTATGTAGTGCCACGCCACGGCATACTGTCTTCGACAACCATCTTCAATGTGTCGTAGGCTGTTCGGTAGAGCGTGAGGTCGAGAGGATAGACGCTATCGCACACGCCGTGGACTGCACCACTGATAGTTACATTGATATTTGCCGATGCAGTGAACTCAGTGCCGTGGAACATGTAGCTGTCGCAGGCCTTAGCTGTAGTAGCCTCTGCCGTGTCGGGCTGATAGATGTTTACTGTCAGGCGGTAGGTGCTGTCGCAGCCGTGAGGCGCCACACCTGGTACAATATGATAGCGTGTTATCGTTGTGTCCTTGCCCTCTTTCTCGAATGTCGAGTTGTCGCGCTGCCAGTAGTAGCTCTGGCATGCGTCAACGCTGTCTTCGACCACTGCATAGAGCTCGTTGGCGTTGAGGATGATATTTGCCTTGTAGATGCTGTCACACAGCACTCCGCCATGTGCCACCGTAGGCACTGCGTTGGGTATTCTCACCTCGGTAGCGCCAGAAGTGGTAACCACCGTGCCGTGGAAGTTATAAGGAACATCTTCACAAACGTATATGTCGCCTTCGTCCTTCACGCTGTCGCCGTAGACCGTCAGCTTGAGGGTGTAGATGCTGTCGCAGTTGCGACCGTGCAAGCCGCTCTTGGCTACTGCATTGGCGGCGATATAGGTATATTCGCCAGTACTGGTATAGGTGTTGCCGTGCCATTCATAGCTGCCGCATGCGGTGTCGTAGAGGTCGTAGTGTGCCGTCTTGACGACATTCAGCACGAGGGTGTAGGTAGTGTCGCACACCAGGTCGGTAGCGCCGTCGAAGGTCTTGCTGACCTTGGCAGACTCGGTGTAGGTCTCGCCATTGCGCACCCATGTGAACGAGTCGCAGACAAAGATGCTGTCGGTTATCTTCACCTCGCCGCCGAAGGAGAGGCTTAGGGTGTAGATGCTGTCGCACTTGCCGTTGCCTGCCACGTTAGGCACAACCTTGGTATGGATGCCTGCCGTGGTGTAGGTCTCGCCGCGCCATGCGTAGCTGCCGCAGGCCTGTACCACCTGTACCGGTGCCATGCTGTCGTTGTAGATGACTAACTGCAAGGTGTCGATAGCCTGGCAGCCGTCGCCATTGATATAGTAGTGATAGTATTCGCCCGTTACGCTATACTGTACGCCATACCACTCGTGCGAACGGCAGTTGGTGTCGCGTGTCTTG
>JAZRVD010000077.1:0-19400 GCA_045598945.1 Bacteroidales bacterium
CTTGGCCTCCGACTTTGATAATAAATAATTATAATAATCCTCAATAAGCCTATTATTAGGCACCATAATACATTCTGAAAGCATTTCAACATATTCTAATGGAGTTGCTGATTTTAAGCAGTAATAAACTACACCATTTGATTTATCTTTATTAGGTTGACAAGCAAAATATAGTGCAACCAAAGGATTAGATGTTACATCCAATAACCTTGTAGGCATTCTGAAATGCTGCATTAGTGTTAGTTTGTCGAGAAACGAGTTGCAAGATGAGAATATCTGTGGGTATCTTTGTATGGCTGTGCTTATCATTTCCGTCTCCAATAAACTATGCTCTTTTTTTTCAATATCGTTTAAATTTATTCTAAACAAAGATGCTAATTGAGTATACTTTGAATCTTCTTCTCCACGAAAAAAATAACGTTTTCCAGTGCAACTTACACCTTCTTGCAATAGATCTTCAATATGCGACATATAGTCGGCTAAACATTTAATTTTTATGCTCATTTCTTCCTATTTTTACTCCGTTTTGAGCTTTATTTCTTCACCGTAGACGGTGCCGAGACTATTGGTAGCGTAGGCACGGACGTAATAGGTGGTATGAGGGGCGAGGTTGGAGAGGTGGCTGACGTAGGAGCCAAGACCTACGCCGTCGGTGGTATGAGGACCTGCGACGGTAGGACTTGGCGAGGTGCTATAGGCTACGCCACGGGCAGTGATAGCAAAGCCGCCGTCGGAGGTTACTTCTCCACCACAGACTGCGGTAGTTGCTGCAACCGACGAGACCGACGCAGTAGTTACACCTGGCAAACCACTGGGGGTGGTAAAGACTCTTTGTTCACCATAGTTCACACCCGTAACATTACGAGCGTAGGCTCGCAGATAGTAGGTAGTAGACGGCGTAAGCTGAGTAAGGTGGCTCACAAAAACACCAGTGCCGGCACCATCGGCGGTATGACTATTGGCGACGGTGGGCTGCATGGCAGTGCTCCAACATACTCCACGCTCCACTACAGCAAAGCCTCCATCGCTCTGCACCGTTCCGCCTGACTCAGCAGAGACAGCGGAGACATCGCTCACATCGCAGGTAGAGACTACAGGCAAGCCACTTGAAGTGGAAAAAACAAGCTGAGTTCCATAGCCCACACCCACGCCATTGCGAGCATAAGCTCGAAGATAATAAGTAGTAGCAGGTTGCAATCCCGGTACAACACATTCGAAATTGTCATCGCCGCCACCTACTATAGCACGCTCGCCATGCTCTACAGTAGGATATTGCGAGACAGAATATACAAATCCACGCTCTACCACTACAGATTTACCATTGCTGACAACACTGCCCTTGCAATGTACCGACGACGATGTAACAGCATCGTAAGAGACTGTACTGACAACAGGCACATCAGGACCTGAGACATACAAGACTCCAAAATCGTAGGACTGCACGCCAAAAGCTATATCTCTCAGCAGCACCTGTCGTCCGTCATAAAGCGAATCGGCTTCGAGGCTTAGATAGATACCGTCTCTGCCAAGCTGCTCGACAGAGAGCGAAATAGAGAACCTACCGTCGACACCTGTTGTCGCCACACTTAACACATCGGCACCGTCGGCCATACTTACACGCATGCCAGCCACAGGCTGCTGTGAACGATTATCGACGACAACGCCAACACATTGCGTAGTGGTAAAGACTCCTTCCTCTTCGAGCTCCTTGACACACGAAGAACACAAAAAAATCAAGATAAATATCCAAAAGTTTCGCATCTATAACTGATTAAAAATTGTACACCATTCCGAAAAAAGGCGTAGCAGCATCTGGCATGATAAGAATGGACGGCGCTAACGACAAAGTATTGGCGCCGCGAGGCTGAATGGTAAAAGCCCTAACAAGATTGTAGACATACAACACGCCAGCGGCACACCATGCCGCACGATTGACAGCAAAAAGCGTATTGTAGCTCTGCCGGGCGTTGACGAAATCGGGATAAGAGACCTGAGAACTACGTATAACGCCAAGCCTGTCCTGTGCCAGGAGATAGCTGCCCACGCCGACGCCTATCAAAGAGATCTCACCCACCAACGTGGCAATACCAGCCCCATAACGTCCCTTGCCCATCTGCCCCAGGCCGGGTATTACAGCGGATTTGGCCAGCGCCGTCCAGTTGTTGCTCTCGCCTGTACGCCTTAGTGTCTCCCATACAGGCACAATATTGCCTGTCCTTGCAACCTGACACAACACATAGACTCGATAGTTACCATTGCCAAGCTTAATGTCGTACTGTGCCACCTTGTTGATAGGGACATTGAACTGACGCGAGATGACATCGAAAGAAGTGCCATTGTTGAGATAGTCGTTCACAGACCTTGCATCGAAAGGCTGACCGATACGGTTGGCAGTGGTCTGCATGACACGTGCCATAGCCTGATTTTGAGCCGCATCTACCGACACACCCTCACCCGACTCTCGTACATAAAGATAGGTGTCATTGCCAGGCGTGGGCAACTCGTTCATCCACGACGGCACACGCTGCGCCACGCAAGAAGCGACACACCAACCAAGCAACATGAGAAAGACAAGGAAACGATTCATTCAGCAATAAAAATCCATGACGGGTGCTTACGCACCCATCTGCATTAAAATATAGTTACTTACTTGCGTTAAATTCACGCATATACTCTTCAGCCCACTTACGGAACTGGTCGCGGTTGAAGAGAGTTTCGAGCTTCTTGTCTTGGCTGAGAGCATCAGAGACATTTCGGGCGATCTCTTTTTTAGAGATACGTATGGCTATATGGCTCTGATAAGCACCCGATGGGGTACGATAGGTCTTGTCGCAAGTCTGCTCCACATCGTTGAGCATGCGCTCGATAACATGCACCACCTCACGCTCTACAACACCTTGCACATCCTGCTGAGCGGCGTTGCCATTCATAACACGACTATAGTCTGCCGCAAGACCCTTGGCAAGACCGCCAATCTTAGCGTTGACAATACGTTTGGCACCTGCCAATGCTGCCTCGCGAGAGTTCTGCATGTTTACATTCTCGCCAATGCCCATGCCAACGAAATACTCGTCGCTATCCTTGTCGACATCAGCACATGGGAACTTGACCTCTTCATAACCAGTCTGCTTGACATACTCTCGGCCAGAACGGCACGAAACAAAAGATACTGTAGCAACAATAGCTACCAAAAAAAAGAAACGTGTTTTCATAGTTTGTTGTTTTATTGGTTGTTTAAATAGTTACACAAAAAAAAATGCTCTACCAGTACCTATAGGTACAAGTAAAGCTTTTGTTAGAAAATAAAAAAAAGTATACAGCATAATGGTCAATCAATATTGCATCAACCACCATATCGCGTATACGTTTTGACTCAGAAAAGAACAGCATACAAAAAAGTGCAAGTTTTCGTATGCGTTCACTCAGGTAGCGTCAGAAAGGAAACCTGCAATTAGTTATACGACAACTCACACCTTATCAGGTATGAGCATCAACATTATTTACTAATTGACAGGTAACTCCTTATTTAGAGCTCCTCACCATTATTTTGGCGTTTTATATCCACAAAAAAGGTTCTGACGCTTTTACAGTGAACGCTAAACAATAGTCAATGCTTATTTATGTTTACGCCTGCCACATATCAACAATAGACAAGCTTATATTTTATAGGATTTAGTTTTATATACGTATTATTATTATTGTAAACATTTATGCCGACAAAGAGGCTTACCAATTCTATCGACTTTGCAAAGGTACGCAAAAATATGATAACACAAAAAATATTTGTTAGAATGGGAATACTAACGTGGTGATGAAGATGTCGGCTATGAGGATTATGATGTTCATTATCAGACCTATCTTCATAAAGTCGGTGAAGCGGTAGCCGCCGGGGTTGTAGACAAGCATGTGGGTGGGTGATCCTATCGGAGTAGCAAAGCTTG
Organism: Bacteroidales bacterium; assembly: GCA_045598945.1. Taxonomy (GTDB): domain Bacteria; phylum Bacteroidota; class Bacteroidia; order Bacteroidales; family P3; genus Colimorpha. The sequence goes on from JAZRVD010000077.1 coordinate 3,942, forward strand.
AAGAAGCGGCTATCATCAACGCCACACAGAATGTAAGCGGATTGACACCAAGCGATAATGCCGTAGACATAGCTATGGGGTAGAACATGGCGGCGGCGGCGGTGTTGGATATAAACTCGGTAACAAAAGTGGCGACAAAACACAAACCAGCAAGGACAACATAAGGATTTTTGCCACAAACGCTCAATAGACCTTCTGCCGCCATCTGGGCGAGACCCGTCTGCTCTATTGCCTTGCCTATAGCTACACTGCCCGCAAAGACTATAAGTATGCTCCAGTCAATAGACTTCATAGCCTGATTTGACGTACAACATTTGCACACCAACATGGCTGCGGCCGCCAACAAACAGCATGTCAACAATGGCAAGACATTGAAAGCGGAGAGAAGCACCATTGCCAACAATATCAACGAAGAGACTAATGTCTTGGAAGGCTTGACTCCCTCATTGCTTGAAGACTCAAGAGCACCATCGAGCATTGAAGCATTTAGACCGTATTTCTTAACAGTATTGCACAAGTTATTCACCTTGCCGCTAAGAATAAGACGATCGCCTCCAAAGATGAACTCGTCGGACGGCACAGGCGATATCATATCGCCATCGAAACGAACTATAGCAAGAAGCTTGACATCCTTTTCGTCGGAATATGTGCCATTGGTGATTTCGTCTAACGTCTGACCAATATACAGATTGTTGGAAGGAACTGTAAACTCACCAGTAAAGTCATCTTCATCAGCAACATCCATTGGCGATTTGCGTTCAGGCAAGAGTTTTTGCATGGCGATAACACTCAATACACCGACAACAAGACAGAAGAGTCCACAGAGAGTAGGGGTAAGTATGCTAAGCTTAATACCCGTTTCTTCTGTATAGAGGCCAGAGATGATAAGGTTGGGAGGCGTACCTATAAGCGTGCATATACCACCCATGCCAGAGGCATAGCTAAGAGGTATGAGAAGTTTGGAAGGAGCGATGCCAAGTTTTTTAGACCACATCTTTACCACATTGATAAAGAGCGCCACGACAGTGGTATTGGACAAGAGCGAGCTAAGCGCCGCCACAGGCATCATGAGACGGACTATAGCACCTGTCAGCGTCTTAGGCACACCCATAATATTTTTGACTATCCAGTTCAGCACGCCAGAATAAGTAAGACCGGCAATGACGACAAAAAGGACACCAACTACAACGACAGACTCTGACGAGAAGCCACAAAATGCGCCCTTGATATCCAAGACACCCGAAACATAGAGAGTAGATATAGTGAACAAGAAAGCAATGTCTGTGCGGATTTTAGTAAACATCAGTGCAGCAAACATCAACAAGACCGTACCAATGGTAACCCACGCCTGCCAAGAAAGAACAGCTATCATAACACTTACTTTTTATTTATTGTCATTTGTCAATCAGATAACATAAGAGTTATGTTATCATCATTCATTCCTTTCCTAAACATAAACAACAAAAAGCATGATTCTTTTTGAAATTGCAAATTTACAAACTTTATATAAGAAAAACACAAACATTTATCAACAACAGAAAAACATACTTTTATAAAACATTGTATAAAAAAAGCCGAGACTGACAAAGCAATCTCGGCTATAAGAGATATTTTATACAATGCTATTCAACATTGACAAGATAGTAGTTCTTCTTGCCTTTCTGGACAAGGATGCAACCACATGTGAGGATGTCAGCCGTTGAAACGACATAATCTTCACCCACCTTGCCTTTGTTGACAGAGATGGAGTTTTGCTTAAGCTCGCGACGTATCTCGCCTTTGGAGGCAAACATCTGAGTATGAGTGGCGGCGAGGTCTATCAGAGAGACGCCCGACTCTATAACAGAACGGCTTACAGTGTACTGAGGCACGCCCTCAAAAACACTAAAAAGAGTGTCGCGGTCGAGAGCATTGAGCTGGTCGGTAGTGCCTTTTCCGAAAAGCAACTCGCTGGCGGCGACAGCCGTCTCATAGTCCTCGACACTATGCACGCGACAAGTGATGTCCTTTGCCAACGCCTTTTGAAGGATGCGACGCTCAGGAGCCTCGTTATGCTCGCGTTCGAGAGCCTCTATCTCATCTTTGGAAAGGAGAGTGAAGATACGGATATACTTGGCGGTATCGACATCGGAGCAGTTGAGCCAGAACTGATAGAACTTATAGGGAGAAGTCTTGGCAGGGTCGAGCCATACATTGCCGCCTTCGGTCTTGCCGAATTTGGTGCCGTCGGCTTTGGTGATAAGCGGGCACGTCAAAGCAAATGCCTCGCCACCTTCCATACGACGTATAAGCTCGGTACCCGTAGTGATGTTGCCCCACTGGTCGGAGCCGCCCATCTGGAGTCGACAGCCTTTGGAGCGATAGAGGGTGAGAAAATCGAAGCCCTGCAAAAGCTGATAGCTAAACTCAGTAAAAGAGATACCCGTCTCCATACGTTTTTGTACAGAGTCCTTTGCCATCATATAGTTGACAGTGATATGCTTGCCCACGTCGCGGATAAAATCGAGGAAGAGATAGTCCTTCATCCAGTCGTAGTTGTTGACAATCTCGGCGCCATTGACAGGATTGTCGAAGTCGAGGAACTTGGATAGCTGCTTGCGTATACAGTCGACATTGTGCTGCACTTCGTCGATAGTGAGAAGCTTGCGTTCGGCAGCCTTGAAAGATGGGTCGCCAATCATGCCTGTGGCGCCGCCAACGAGAGCGAGAGGCTTGTGTCCTGCCATCTGAAGGTGCTTGAGAAGCATGATAGAAACAAGATGACCAATATGCAGACTGTCGGCGGTGGGGTCGATGCCAACATAAGCAGTAGTAACCTCCTTGGAAAGCTGCTCTTCAGTGCCTGGCATCATATTGTGAATCATTCCACGCCATTGCAATTCTTTAACAAGATTTGTATTCATAATAGTAAATAAGGATAAAAAGAGAGGTACTCGCCACAAGGGATGAGCAAGTACCTCTCGAAAAATCTAATTAATACCGTTAACGGACAATAAGTTTTGAGGCAGAGGTCTCGCCACCCATACGAAGGTTGACAAGATACATGCCATGCTTGAGAGCGGAGCAGTTTAGCTGATATACCGAAGTGCCCTCGGAAATCATGCCCAGACGCTGATCAACGACGAGGCGACCACTCATGTCATATACCATAAGCTGAGCATTGCCACTCTTGGCAACATTCATGCTAATGTTGGCAATATTAACTGCAGGATTGGGGTAGATGCTGATAGAGTTTTGTCCATTGCTTGCCAGCACAGGAGTGATGCCAAGATAGTCGGTAGGATCAACGACCTCGTTGTTGTGGTCTTCAACATAGGAAGAATCCATGTAGATACCAGCGCCGTAAGTGCCGATATAGATAGCATAGAGGTACTTGGTGCGTGGGAAGACATAATTGTTGACGTTGATACCGTCGTTGAGAGTAACATGCTTGATGTCCATGTCGTTGGTCTGTTGGATAAGGGAGGTAACAGGGATACCGTTGAAGCGGCTATCGGCAGTCCAGACAGGCGACTTGGTGGCAAAAGAAGCGGCGGTGGTGCGATAAAGACCGTTTTCGGTGCCAACCAAGACATCGCCCTTGTGCTCAACCAAGACACTGTAAGCAGCCATCTTGCCGTTGATAGACTTGTCGGCGTATGTATAAGAGCCAGTAGTGATGCCAGTGATAACCATAACATTGGCATTGTCGTTCTCGTGTCCCTCGAAGGTTACGACAACCTTATCGTCGCTGACAAAGAAAATGTCGGAGATATGACGTGGGAAGAAAGAGCCATTATAGTAGATAGAGTCGCCAACGAGCTTGCAGAAGGAGCTACGGACAGATGGATCACGGAAAGAGAGTTGATTCTCTATATCATAAAGCGACTGAGTATAATCGACTTTTGATACCATGCCTTGTACATGGACGAGGAAACAGGAGTCGTCCTTGGTGTTGGATACGACAGCGAGCAAATGGTCACCATTGGGAGAGACGGCCAGGGTGGTGATATGACTGTTGGCGTTCTTAGGCATGCTATAAACAACGCCCCAGTTCATGATAGTATTCTTACCAGTCTCATAATCCTCATAGGTATAGACCTTGGTGAAATCGGAAGGATTCCAGCACATGGCGATACGCTCGTTGACAGAAGGAATACCGTTGCTCATGACAGAGTCGCGGCAGAGAAGGTAGAGGTGGCTCTGTATAGGATTGTCGACAGTAATAGTCTGGCCGGAGTGAGTGATAGTGTCCTTCTTGGTGATACGATGCATGAAAGGATAGGAGGCTGTGGCGGTGTTAGTAATCCAGATACTGTCGCCGACCTTGAGGATACCATTGCAAGAGTTCTCGAGATTGGAGCCTTCCTTGCCGATACGCATGGCAACGCCATTGCGAATAATCATGTCGTTGGTATCGATACTGTGAGACACGTTGCTCATACCGCTCATCTTGTCAGACTCCCACAGGCGCATTTGAGCCACATCGAAACCTGCATTGGTGCTACCACCAAGGAAAGAAGAGCCAATGGTCCATGTCTGGGTGTTGTTGTAGTCCATATAGTCGTTGTAGGCACGAGCGAAAGCGCCGTCGTTGGCACCGAGGAAGAGCACACGACGTGTTTCAGGAGCATACTGCTGGAAGCGAGATATAGCCACTTGACCACCGTTGCCGTACCAAATAACATTGGCATAATGGTTAAGGCCGGAGCCGATGGAGTCGTACCACGAAGGTTGACGAATACCGCTGCCCTGGGCGACATCAGCCATACTATGGGCACAACGCGACTCGATGAAGAGGTTGGCGTTGTAGGTGGCGCCAGCTAAGAGAGAGCCATCGGTAGCAACAGCCAGACCGTTGATTTGAACGTTGTTGAGACCGCGGTTGATGTTGGTGAACGAGGAGAACTCGTGGTTGCCGACAAAGACACCGCCATTGGTAGCGATATAAAATACATCGCTGACCTCGCCTGTCTCGATGTCGGTTTGAGCGACCTGGACAATCTGGTTGATACCAGAGTGAACATACATGTTGCTTGCGAACACGTCGTTCATAAAGTTGGAAGAGCCAAACTCTATCTCGTTGTAAGAAGAGTTGGTCCACTGATATATACCGCCTTCTACATAGCCTTGACCAGCGATAAGCGAAGAGCCGCCGATATAGATGCGACGAGTGTTGTGCATATCAATCAATATAGCGCCACAAGTTTTTGGGTCGTTGTAGAGGAAAGGATCGACAGTAGAAGTGGTGAGCTTGATAAAGGAGTTGCCATTAGACGTAAGGAAAAGGCCTTTGAAGATTCCGTTCTTGTCGCAGATCATAGCATAGAGGTAGTCTGGCTCATCCTCAGAGGTAGCGAGACGGATAGAGCCAGCATTCTGGAAGATGGCCTCGTTGTCGGTGCTACGCATAGTAGAGACGTTGAGAGCCTTATCGCCATCGATAGAGGACAGACGATAGAGCTGGCTCCTTGAGGCGAAATAGACGATGTTATGACCTTTGACGACAGCTACATCGAGGATTTCCTCGCTGTTGTCGCCAATGTTGATGCGTTCCGGCTTAGACTGCCAGTCGGAGTCGGAGGTAATAGTCCAGCGATAAAGACCACCCTTGGCGGCTACGAAGAAATAGAGGACATTGCCATCCTGAACGAAAGCCATCTTGTTGATATTAGCCCATTCAGAGTTGAGCGAATCAGGGACAGTGGCAGCAAGAGATGTAAAAGCACGTGTGTCGGGGTTGAAGATGAAAACACCGCGACCCAAGCTTGCCAGAGCAGAGAACTTGGAGCCTTTTTGGAAACAACCTTCGCCAGTACCGATAACAATATTATTATCAGGCAACTGAACCATGCAGCTAATAGGCAGAGTAACTTCCTTATTGTCAACGACGCAATGAACCTTGTTCCATATCTCGCTAAAAGTTGCATACTCGGTATTTTCTGAACGGACATAAAGACCGCCGTTAGACGTACCAGCAAAGACAGTATTGTGCGTAGCGTCGCGCTGGTCAACAATCAAACTTGTAACACGACCACCGATATTGTCGGGACCGATCTCAACAATTTTAGAGTCCTTACTCGTCTGAGCTATCGCATTGCCCGAAAATAGAGCAAAAACTCCTACGAGTAAGCCGAGAAGTACTTTTTTACTTTTCATAAGGTATTTTGTATTAATTAAATAATCTATTTAGGCACAATAAAAGTAGATAGCAAAGATACATTTTTTTTCTCAATTACTACATTTTTCCCCCACAGTGTCAAAAAAAAGAACATTTTGAGAAAGAAAAACAATAAAGAAAAACACATTTTCGTTACTATATATGTTTTGACAAATAAACACAAGTAACCCCAATAAGAACAAATACCAAATATAGTCCCCAATAAAAAATCGAGAAAAATGAACGAGACTGTAAACATTCAGGAACTGAACGACCGCATAGGTCAGGAAAGCGCTTTTGTAGATGCGCTGACGATGGAACTGAGAAAGAACATAGTGGGTCAGAAACACATGATAGAGAGCCTGTTGATAGGCTTGCTGAGCGACGGGCACATACTGTTGGAGGGCGTGCCAGGCTTGGCAAAGACCCTGACGATAACGAGCTTGTCGAAAGCCATCGACGCCAAGTTCAGCCGTATACAGTTTACTCCCGACCTGCTGCCTGCCGACCTGGTTGGAACAATGATATACAGCCAGAAGAACGAGAGCTTTAACGTAAAGAAAGGCCCTATCTTCTCCAACTTCGTACTTGCCGACGAGATAAACCGTGCTCCCGCCAAAGTGCAGAGCGCCTTGCTCGAAGCCATGCAGGAGCGCCAGGTAACCATAGGCGAAGAAACCTTCAAGTTAGAAGAGCCCTTCTTGGTGATGGCGACACAAAACCCAATAGAGCAGGAGGGCACATACCCACTGCCAGAAGCACAGGTAGACCGCTTTATGCTGAAAGTTGTCATCAGCTATCCCAAGAAAGAAGAGGAGAGAGCCATACTGCACCAGCAGATAACAGGCGAGAAATACGACCAGAGGCCAATACTAAAGCCTGCCGACATATTGAGGGCACGCAAAGTGGTGCGCGACGTATATATGGACGAGAAAATAGAGAACTATATTACCGACATCATCTTTGCCACACGCTATCCACAAGAGTACGGCATGGAGAAGCTACAGAGCATGATGAGTTACGGTGCATCGCCCCGTGGCAGCATCAGTCTGGCACAGGCGGCGAAGTCATACGCCTTTATGAAACGCCGTGGATATGTGATACCCGAAGACGTGCGTGCCATAGCCATGGACGTGCTGCGCCACCGCGTAGGCCTGACCTACGAAGCCGAAGCGGAGAACATCACCAGTGAAGAGATAGTAAACGAGATACTTAACAAAGTGGAGGTGCCCTGATACATAGCCACAAGACAACAGCGAACACGACAACGGTGTTCGACAAAAGCAATACAGACACAGCCACGACACGTTGAACAACGTAGCCTGCTCAGGAGAAACAAGCAGGCGACAGTGCAACAGAAAATATGGATAACGACATTCTAAAAAAGGTACGCCGCATAGAGATAAAGGCACGCGGGTTGTCGCACCAGCTTTTTTCTGGAGAATACCACAGCGCCTACAAAGGACGCGGCATGGCATTCAGCGAGGTGCGCGAATATCAGTACGGCGACGACGTGCGCAATATAGACTGGAACGTAACGGCGCGACTCAACCACCCGTATATCAAGGTGTTTGAAGAAGAGCGAGAACTTACGGTGATGCTGTTGGTAGACGTCAGCGGCAGCAACCATTTTGGCACGCATCATCAATTCAAGGAAGAGCTTGTAGCCGAAGTCGCCGCCACGTTAGCTTTCAGCGCCATCACCAACAACGACAAGGTGGGCTTGATACTCTTCAGCGACAAGATAGAGAAGTTTATACCAGCCAAGAAAGGCAGCAGCCACATTCTGCGCATAATACGCGAGCTGATAAACTACCAGCCGCAAAGCAACGGCACCAACCTTGCCGAAGCGCTGCGCTACTTCACCAACATGACACGCAAACGCTGCACCGCCTTTTTGCTTAGCGACCTCTACGACGAAGGCTACGACGATGCGCTAAAGATAGCCGCCAAAAAGCACGACCTTGCCGTGCTGCGCATCGTAGACGAACGCGAGCAACAGCTGCCAGATATCGGCCTTACAAAGTTTTACGACCCCGAAAACGGAGAGACGATAACGATAGACACCTCCAATAGAGATGTACGACAGCTCTACGCCAAACGCCACGCCAAGCGTCAGCAAAAAACAGAAGAGCTGCTGTCGAAATACGGCATAGACCACGCCGACATCAAGACTGGCGAGGATTTTGTAAAACCGTTGCTGACACTATTTGCCAAAAGATAAGCCTGCCGCATCCATCGTCATACCAGGATAGCAAAAAAAGAGAACAATGATGAGACGTTCAATAATTATAATACTGCTAACATTAATCACAAGCGTAGTACACAGCCAGATGCTCTACAGCGTAGACAGCGCCAGTTTTATGATTGGCGACCAAACCACGCTGACCATTCACGGCGCCGCGCAATATCCGTCGGCCGAACAGCTGACGCAAAACGGCATCATAGCCCTGCGCCAATGGTTTGACACGACCGACAACAACGGCAAGAAAGAGATGGTGCAACACACGTTGCTAACAAGTTTTGAAGAGGGCGAACACTGGCTGAAGCTAAGCGACAACGACTCGTTGATGCTGACCATACGCGACGTGCCCAACGTAGACACCGCCAGCATGGAGATACGCGACATAGCGCCAATAATGAACGAGCCATACACCTTCTGGGAGATATTCAGATGGATATTGCTTGGCTTGGGCATAGCGGCGTTGGTGGCGTTGGCGATATACATTATAAAGAAGGTAAAGGCGCACGAGCCTATCATCAGCCTGCCACAGACACCGCCTGTGCCGCCTCACGAAGTGGCACTGTCGGATCTCGAACGTCTACGACAGGCACAGCTATGGCAGCAAGGCAAAGTGAAAGAGTACCACACCGAGCTTACCGACATAGTACGCGAATACCTGAACAAAGAGTTGTACATTCAGAGTGTGGAGATGACCACCGACCAGACTCTTGACGCATTTGAGACCAGCATAGCCCATAGCAGCGAGACAGAAGAGAAGCTAAGGACCATGCTGCAACGCGCCGACATGGTGAAGTTTGCCAAATCGGAGCCGATGCCCTACGAACACGATGCCTCGATGAAACAAGCGGTAGAATTTGTAACACTATGCCACGATGCGGTAACAATAGAAAAGTTACAAGACGAAGCTAACCGCACCAGTGCAGAGGCACAAGAAAAACAGATACCACAAAACAACCATTAAGAGAACGCGACAGTGACAAACATAACTTTTGCCCACCCATGGGTACTATGGCTGCTGTTCATACTGCCACTGATGGCAGCATGGTATGTGATGCGTTATCGCAAACAGAAGGCGGCATTGCAATTTTCAACAATAGACCTCTTCAAAGAGCTGCCCAAGACACTGCGTCAGAGACTACAACCACTGCCCTACGCATTGCGAATGATAGCCGTAGGTGCGATAATAGTAGCACTGGCACGTCCGCAGAGCAAGTTGAGCAAACAAGAGATGAAGGTAGAGGGCATAGACATAGTATTAGCCATGGACATCAGCGGCAGCATGCTTGCCGAAGACTTCAGCCCCAACAGAATAGAAGCCTCCAAGCAGGTGGCTGCCGACTTCATAAAGGGTCGCACAACCGACCGCATAGGCTTGGTGGTGTTCTCTGGCGAGGCATTCACCCAAGTGCCGCTGACCATAGACCATCACATACTGCTGCAACAGATAGGCAAGCTGAAGAGCGGCACGCTGAAAGATGGCACAGCCATAGGCGACGGACTCGCCACAGCCATCAATCGCATAAAAGACAGCGAAGCCAAGAGCAAAGTGATAATACTGCTGACCGACGGCATGAACAACCTCGGCAGCGTAGACCCGCAAAGCGCCGCCGAGATAGCAGCACTCTACGACATAAGACTCTACACCATAGGCATAGGCAAACACGGCATGGCGCCCTACCCTTTCAAAGATCAGTTTGGCAGAACGATATACCAGAACGTGCCAGTAGAGATTGACGAACAGCTGCTGAAACAGATGGCTACGACGACCGCTGACGGCACCTACTACAGAGCCACCAACAAGAAATCGCTAAAAAACATCTTCGAAGACATCGACAAGATGGAAAAGAGCAAGGTAGACGTTACGCAATACGCGCAGACAAAAGACGAATACCTGATATGGCTCGTGATAGCCGCCGGCGCCATGCTGCTTGAGGTGCTGCTAAGCCTGCTATATTTCCGCAAATAACGCTAAATCACCGACAACGAAATGATACATTATCAATATCCTCATCTACTATGGCTGCTACTTGCGATACCCGTCATCCTGCTGATATGGATATGGGTGCGCCATAGCAACAAGCAAAAGATGCTGCGTTTTGCCGACAGGACGATGTTTGGTAGACTTATCCCCGACGAGACGCGCTGGCGTCCTGCATTAAAGATAGCGCTGATACTGCTGAGCATGACATGCCTGATAATAGCCCTTGCCAATCCGCAGATAGGCAGCAAGATGGTAAAAGGAGAACGACTGGGCAGCGATATAGCAGTATGCCTTGACGTGTCGAACAGCATGATGGCAGAAGACCTTCAGCCCACCCGTTTGGAACGCAGCAAAAAAATTGTCACCAACCTGATGAACGAATTTGCCGGCGACAGGATATCGCTGATAGTCTTTGCCGGGAGCAGCTTCATACAGATGCCTTTGACCGACGACTATAGCGCCACACGTCTCTTCCTTGACCAGATAGACTGCAACATGATAGGCACACAAGGTACAGCCATAGGCGATGCAATAGAAAAAGGAATGACCTCGCTGGGCTTTGGCGATGAAGAGCGACAGTGGGAACATAACCACAACAGAGCTATAATAGTTATCAGCGATGGCGAGAACTTTGAAGACGACGCCGCAGGCGCAGCATCAGCTGCCGCCGACGAGGGAGTGATGGTATGCACCATAGGCGTAGGACTGCCAGAAGGCACGCCCATACCCACCTACAACCGCAACGGACAGCGTACAGGCTACAAGCAAGACAGAGATGGCAACATTGTTACCACCCATCTCAACGAGCAGATGCTTAACGAGATAGCCCAAGCAGGCAAAGGCGTATACATGAGAGCAGGCAACATCAACGCAAGCCTTAGCGAGATAACGCAAGCCATAGCAAAGCTCGACAAAGACACATACGGCGAACAAATGTTTGCCGAATACGAGAGCAGATACCAATATCCATTGACGGCAGCACTCGTGCTGATGCTCTTAGAGGTCTTGATATTTGAACGTAAAAACAGAAAGATAGACTGGGAAAAGATATTGAGAGTGAAAAGAAAAAACGAAGATTGAAAAAAGAACAGCAACACAAACTAAAAAATATAGTCAATACGATGAAACGTCTGATATTGATACTCTTTATAATACTTGGCACAACCTGCATGGCACAAAACAAGCAAGTACGCAAAAGTATAAGAGAAGGCAACAAAGAATACAAGAAAGAGGCTTACGACAAAGCACAGATGCACTATCAAAAAGCCTTGAAATACGACAGCACCTACTACAAGACCCACTACAACCTTGGCAACAGCCTATATAGAGACAAATCCTACGCCCAAGCAGCCCAGCATTACAGCAAAGCCCTCGAACAAGCCACGATGAGCGACAAAGAGCGCAGCCGCATACTCCACAACCAAGGCAACTGCTACCTGCAATCGGGTCTGCAAGACGAGGCTCAAGGCATGCAGAACTTTCAAAAGGCAGTAAACAGCTATCAGGAAGCGTTGAAACTCGACCCTAAAAACGAAGACACGCGCTATAACCTGTCGTATGCCAAAAAGAAACTGGCACAAGCCCAGCAAAATCAGCAAAACAACAGTCAAGGCGACAACAACCAAGACCAAAACAACGACCAGCAGAACCAAGGCGACAATCAGCAAAACCAAGACCAACAGAAACAAGGCGGCAACAACCAAGACCAACAAAAACAAAACCAACAGAATAACGACCAACAGAATAACGACCAACAAAAACAAGACCAGCAACAGCAAAAACAGCAACAGCAAAAACAGCAACAGCAACAAAAAGAGCAGAAAAAGAAAGATGCAGAAAGAATGCTCGACGCAGTGAAAAACAACGAGCGCAAGACGATGAAAGACCAGCAACGACAGGCTGCTGTATCGACAGGAAGAATAGAGAAAGACTGGTAGAAGAAACAAAAAATCAAAAAAACAAGAAGATGACTCAAAAAAGTCGATATAACCGGCAATATATACCGCACAAGCTCTCCATACTATGGCTATATATACTCATAATGACAAGCCTTGCTGCGCAAAACATACAAGTCAAAGCACCAGCCACAGTATACGAGGGCGACAGATTTACAGTAACCTTTAGCGTCAACGACAAGGCAAGAAACTTTGCCGGGCCTACCTTCAAAGGCTTCAGCACCTTGAGCGGGCCGAGCACCAGCTCCAGCACCAGCATAAGCTTTATAAACGGGCATCAGTCGAAAGAGGTAAACACCTCGTTCAGCTACCTGCTAAGCGCCGACCAGGCAGGCACATACACCATAGGCGCCGCCACATGCGTATGCGATGGCAACAAGATAAGCAGCACACCCTTCACCATAAAAGTAGAGAAAGCCGACCCACAAAGAAGACAGCAGCAGCAGCAACAACAGCAGCCCCGCGACCCGTGGGACGACTTTTTCAACGATCCATGGAGCGACCGCAGACAACAGCAGGCGCAGCAACAGGCACCGCAGGAACCCGCCACTATCGACAGCAAATCGCTCTTTGCACGCGCCAGCATAAGCAAAAACAGCCTCTATCAAGGCGAGCAAGCCATCATCACCTACAAAATATACACCCAGGTGCCTATCACACAATACCAGATAGACAAGCTGCCCGGCAACAAAGGCTTTTGGGCAGAAGACCTGAGCGAAGGCAAAGAGATAAAACAATACGAAGAGACCATCGACGGCAGACGCTACCAGGTGGCCGAGATACGTCGCGGTGCGCTCTTTGGGCAGGAAAACGGCAAAATGACCATAACACCGCTGAACCTCGACGTGCTTGCAATGATACAGCAGCCGCGCCGACGCACCGGCACGATATGGGACCTCTTCGACGACCCCTTCTTCAACAGAGCGCAAGCAGTAGAGAAGCATCTAAGCACCAATGCAATATCGGTAAATGTAAAGCCATTGCCCGAAGCGCCGGAGGGCTTTACTGGTGGCGTAGGCAGCTTTAACATAACAGGCGAGGTAGACACGCGCGAAGTGAAAGCCAACGAGGCAATAACATACAAGGTAACCATCAGCGGCAGCGGCAACATCATGCTCATCAACGAGCCAGAGATTACATTCTCCAACGCCTTTGAGGTCTACGACCCACAGATAAAAGACAACATCAACAAAAGCGACGGAGGAATAAGCGGCAGCCGCACCTACGAGTGGGTGCTGATACCACGCAGCCAAGGAGAGTACGAGATACCCGAATTGAAATTCGCCTATTTCGACCCCAAGACAGGACAATATGTTAGCAAAAGCATAGATGCCATACCTATCAAGGTAGACAAAGGCGACCCCAACGCTATGCAAAGCGGCAGCACAGCAAAAAACGGCGTGCAGCTTCTCAACAGCGACATCAACTACATAAAGACCAACGACAGCAAATGGCAGCAGCAAGGCGACAGCAAGCAGCCCGCAAGCTGGTTTTGGATAGGTCTATGCAGCATAGCTGCCGCATCGATCATTGTATATCTCGTGGGGCGCAAACGCCAAGCCGACCGTGCCGACGTGGTAGGGACAAAGAAAAAGAGAGCCACCAAAGAAGCACGCAAGAGGCTGAAAAAGGCGGCAGTATATCTTCGTAGCAACGATGACAACAAATTCTACGAAGAGATATATAAAGCCATCTGGGGGTGCCTGTCAGACCATTACAACATACCGCTGTCGTCGCTCTCAACAGAGACGGTGCAAGAGCGGCTGACAGAACACAACGTACCCGAAGAGAAAAGAGAACAGATCCTAAGCACCCTGGCAAACGTCGACTACGCACGCTTTGCCCCAGGCGACAGCACAACAAAAAAACAACAAATATACGACGAAGCAATAGAATTAATCAGCGTTATCTAACCAACCATCGCCACACAATGAAAAAGATAAGTTCTATAATCGCACTACTGTTATTCATAGCACAATTGGGGCAAAGTCAGAACGACATAAAACAGCAAGCCGACAACGCATACAAAGCCAACAACTACAGCGAGGCGGCCGCACAATACGAGAAAATACTGCAGCAAGGCATAGAGTCGCACGAGGTGTACTACAACCTTGGGTGCGCCTACTACAGAATGGACGAGATAGGAAAGGCCATAGTAAACTTTGAACGTGCCAACCGTATAAAGCGTAACGACAAAGAGACACAAGAAAACCTTGCACTCGCCTACAGCCGCACCAGCGACCAGATAAAAGAAGTGCCGCAGCTATTTATCGCACAATGGTGGGACAGCCTCACCCAATGGCTCTCGCCGTCAACATGGTATGGCGTGCTGCTGATAATGATACTGCTACTCGCCGTCGCCATAGTATGGTTTATGCTTAGCTGCGACGTTACAGTGCGTCGCATCACACTTATAGCATCTGTCATAATACTTGTGTTTACCATTATAACCTCAGCCTGCGCCATATCATCATCATCACAGGCAAACAGCCGTAAGGAGGCAATAATAATAATGCCACACGTCAGCATAAAGAGTGCACCGCAAAGCGACGGAATAGAGCGTTTTGCCTTACACGAAGGCACAAAAGTCGTTATAGAAGAATATGTAGACCAGTGGTACCATATAAGGATAGCCGACGGCAACAGCGGATGGATAGAGGCATCTAAGATAGAGATAATATAACATAATCCACCATGGAGCATAGCCACAAAGGCACTGTAAGCAGAGTACACAACGGTACGGTAACAGCAAAGATAACAGTGGTGAGCGGCTGCAGCAGCTGCGAGGCAAGAAGCAGCTGCACGATGATAGAGAGCAGCAGCCGCGACATAAAGATAGCAACGACCGACTGGCAGAGCTACCGCATAGGCGAGGAAGTGGAGATAATCGTCGACAGCCAAAACGGGATGAGAGCGATATGGCTCGCATACCTGTTGCCGGCAATACTGCTTGTAGCGGTTTTCTGCCTACTCAACCAATATGTTGGCGAGGTGATGACAGCACTTGGCACATTGCTATTTGTAGCGATATATTGGCTTGTTCTATGGATTAGCCGGAAAAAAACAGAGAGAAAATTCAGTTTCAAAATAAGGCATACTGAAGAAAATCAGGAATGAGAGAAATAAAAAAAAATCTAAA
>JAZRVD010000078.1:0-6492 GCA_045598945.1 Bacteroidales bacterium
GCTTGATGCTGGGCATCTGCAACGGCTTCCAGGCTCTGGTAAAGCTCGGCTTGGTGCCATACGGCGAGATACGTCAGCAGACATCCGACTCGCCAACGCTGACATTCAACACTATCTGCCGCCACCAGAGCATGATGGCCACCACGCGTGTGGTCAGCAACCTCTCGCCGTGGCTGCGTCAGGCGTCGTTCAACGAGATATACACGGTGCCTATCTCCCATGGCGAAGGCCGTTTTGTGGCCTCACAGCAGTGGATAGACAAGCTCTTTGCCGCAGGTCAGGTGGCAACGCAGTATGTCGACCTTCAAGGTCGCGCCACTATGGAAGAGCCTTACAACATGAATGGGTCGTATATGGCCATAGAAGGCATCACCTCGCCCGACGGCAGAGTGCTCGGCAAGATGGCTCACAGCGAGCGTCGCAGCCAGTACACAGCCCTCAATGTGCCTGGCAATCAAGACCAGCACATCTTTGAGAGCGGCGTGGAATACTTCAAATAATAGTAAAAAAATAACGCAGTGATGGCGGCATAGTGCAGATTACGTACTGTGCCGCCTTTGCTACATGTTGTTATCCACTTTGTTATGTTGATATTATAATTTTGTCAGTTTTTCAAAAAAACGTACTTTTGCCATCAAATGTGAGTAAGTATATGGATACTATTATTATCTTAGACTTTGGTTCTCAATACACTCAGCTCATAGCACGCAAGGTGCGCGAGCTAAATGTTTATTGCGAAATCCATCCTTTCAACAAAATTCCTCAACTTGGTAGCGAGGTAAAAGGTGTTATTTTTTCGGGCAGCCCATACAGCTGTCTCAATCCCGAAGCGCCGGTGCCGGACATGGCAAACATCAAAGGCCGCCTGCCACTGCTGGCAGTGTGTTATGGCGCCCAGTATCTTGTAAAATACGGTGGCGGCGTTATACAACACTCGCAGATACGCGAATACGGCCGCGCCAATCTGCAATATGTCGATAGCAGCAATCCACTGCTGCAAGGCATAGCATCGGGCAGCCAGGTGTGGATGAGTCATGGCGACACCATAGAGCAAATCCCAGACGGCTATCGCTGCATCTGCTCCACCGACTCGGTGCGTTATGCCGGCTATCAGATTGACGGTGAGCAGACCTACGCCATTCAGTTCCACCCCGAGGTGCATCACTCTGTCGACGGCTTGACACTTCTGCGCAACTTTGTGGTAGACATCTGCCACTGCCAGCAAAGCTGGACTCCCGACTCGTTCATTGAGACCACCGTGCATCAGATACGGCAAAAGGTAGGCACCGACAAGGTCATACTTGGCCTGAGCGGCGGTGTCGACTCCACAGTGGCTGCGGTGCTGCTCAACAAGGCTATAGGCCATAACCTGCAGTGTATCTTTGTTGACAACGGACTGCTGCGTAAAAATGAGTTCGAGAACGTGCTTCAGTCGTATAAGGGTATGGGACTTAACGTCTTGGGCGTAGATGCCAAGCAACGTTTCTACGATGTTCTCGCCGGCGTTACCGACCCGGAGAAAAAACGCAAGGCCATAGGCAAGACCTTTATAGATGTCTTCGATGCCGAGTCAAAAAAAATCAACGATGCCAAATGGCTCGCCCAAGGCACCATTTATCCCGATGTTATAGAATCCAGCTCGGTAAAAGGGCCGTCGCAGACTATCAAGTCGCACCACAACGTAGGTGGACTGCCAGACTATATGAAACTCCAGCTTGTTGAGCCTCTCCGCAGCCTCTTCAAAGATGAGGTGAGACGCGTGGGCCGCACTCTTGGCATAAAAGACGAGCTTATAGGACGTCATCCCTTCCCGGGACCCGGCCTCGCCATTCGCATACTTGGCGATGTAACACCCGAAAAGGTGGACATCCTGCAGCAAGTCGACGACATATTCATACAGGGACTGCGCAATGCCGGCCTATACGACAAGGTGTGGCAGGCAGGCGCTATACTGCTGCCTATACAGTCGGTAGGCGTTATGGGCGACGAGCGCACCTACGAGCGTGTGGTGGCACTGCGTGCAGTAGAAAGTGTCGATGGTATGACGGCAGACTGGTGCCATTTGCCATACGACTTCCTTGCCAATGTCTCTAACGACATTATCAACAAGGTCAAAGGTGTCAATCGTGTATGCTATGACATCAGTTCCAAGCCTCCTGCAACCATTGAGTGGGAATAGGTTAAAAGTTATTCATAAAGTTTTTATATAGATGTACATCAAGAGGTTTGTTCTGTTGCTTGTCCTTATGATTCCTCTTTTCGCCAAGGCACAGATGCCGGGTGGCGAGCCGGTGGTGGTCTCCAACGAGATGCAGCTGCTCAACGGCAACTGCTATTTCGTGCATGTTGTAAAACGTGGGCAGACGGTATACGCTATCACGCGTGCGTATGGTCTTAAGGAATACGACGCCGTTGTGAAGAAAGACATTCACTTTCTCTCGATAGGCGATACTGTGTGGCTGCCATGCAAGGAGAAAAGCCCTACTCCAGAAGAGTGGAAGAAAATCAATGCCGAGCGCCGAGCCGCCGAGCGTCGTGCTGCCGCTGAACGCCGTGCCGAAGAGGCCCGCAAGATAGATTCTGCACGCACCGCCGAAGCCAACAAGACAGCAACCGTCATAGACGGCACCGGCAAACGCTATAATGTGCAGAAAGACGACAAGCCGGCAAAAAAGAGTGAAGGTGCCTCCAAGTCTTCTGGCAAGAAGAAGAAAAACAAAGAGGGTAAGAATAGTGCTGACACACTCTTGCAATGTTATCGCGAACGTATTGACGAAGACCGCATAGTGGTGAGCCTGATGATGCCGCTCAGCCTCTCGCATATTGATAATGTAGATCAGGCAAAGTACGACGACAAAGGCAAGCCTACTTGCAACTCGCTGGAGTTTATTCAGTTCTACGAAGGCATGATGCTTGCTATGGAACGCCTTGAACAAAAAGGCATAGAGATAACACTCAATGTGGTTGATGTGCCAGACAACAATCCAGAGACAGCCGAGCGCCTCTTTGAACAATACCATGTGGCACAGTCCGACTTCCTCATCGCCCTTCTTATGCGCGAGCCGTTCAATAGGGTGGCACAAATGGCAAAAGAGGCAAAGCTGCCAATAATCAATCCTATATCTACGCGTGAAGATATCTTGACAGACAATATATATGTATACAAGTGTCAAACATCTATGCAAGCGCGTATGTCGCTGCTCTTCGACAAGATACACAGCAACAAGCCCGATGCGCACCTTGTTGTTGTTCATTCGGGAGCAAGCAACGAGAAAGGCGTGCTCGACATGGCTACAAAGTTGCTTGACGCACGGGGCGACATAAAGTACACCTTGCTGAACTGGGACAACGCCTCCAAACTGTCGGAGATGTTGAAAAACAACACCTCTACAGTTGTGTTGAACTGCTATGCTCAAAATATGTCCAAAAACAGGATATATAGCGGCATGCTGCTCAACAAGCTTGCAACACACAAGACAAATCCTCCAATACTTATCTCTTTCGACGACTGGTCGAAACAGTTTTTCGACATCGACTTTGCTCAGCTTCAACTTTTGTCCTTCACCACTTTTTATAAAGGATGGGATATGAGCAATGTCAACCACAGTCTGTTCTACAACAAATTTGTTGAACAATTCAAAACAAAGCCTGCAGATATCTATCCTGTTGTCGGCCACGACGTTATGTTGTACTTTACTACAGGTGTATATAGCAAGGGACGCGCCTTCTGGGTCAAGCCTTCGCTTGTGGCAGTAGAAGGCATGTTGCAACCCATGAGCTTTGAACAGATGGCTCCATCGTCGGGCTTTTGCAATACCAAAGAACGCGTATATCAGCTTTCCGACTATATCTTCCGCGAATGGTAGTATGTCTGTGTGTAGGAGATGGCATAGAGAATAAAAATGAATCGATGAATCAAACAACAATAAATGAATCGTTTAGTCTATCAGGTCAGGGCTTGCATACAGGTCGCAAGGTAACGGTGCATGTACACCCGGCAGCGGCCGACAGCGGTATACTCTTCCGTCGTACCGATAGGCTATTCAAACACATATATTCGGCCACGGCCGACCATGTAGGCGCTACTTCACGCGGCACTTCGCTTGGCTCTGGCCGGCACACAATATCTACTATCGAACATCTAATGTCGGCATTGCATGGCATGCAGATAGACAATGCGCTTGTTGAGGTCGATGGCGGCGAGGTGCCTATCCTCGACGGCTCGGCAAAACTGTGGATATTGGAACTAAAGCGTGTTGGCGTAAAACAGCTTGACGCACAGCGCAGAGTTTTGAAGATAGACGAACCAATACATTTCGAGTATGCCCCAACAGGTTCGGTGTACGATGTCGTGCCAAGCGAAAGCTTCTCTGTCAACTGCATTATAGACTTCCCTAATACTGTTATAGGTCGCCAGGAAGCTTTGCTCGACCACATGTCGCAATATTGCGACGAGATTTCGCCTTGTCGCACCTTTGTCTTCCTCGAAGAAATTGAGCTGCTGCTCAAACTCAACCTTATAAAAGGCGGCAGCCTCGACAACGCACTCGTATTTGTCAATAAAGAGCTTGAGCCCTGTCAGTTGCGACGACTTGAACGTACTTTCAAAAAAAACGCCAGCGATTTTAGGGTTCACGACGGACTCCTCAATACCACAGAGCGCTACTTTCCAAACGAGCCGGCTCGCCACAAGCTGCTCGACTTTGTAGGCGACATACGCCTTGTAGGTTTGCCGGTAATAGGTCGTTTTACAATATACAAGCCTGGTCATAAGGCCAATACGGCTTTTGCATCGCATCTTATGAAAAAGATGTAATTGTTTGATTACTAATATTTGCTGGCAGTGGTGCAATATAATGTTTGTTCGTGTATAAAAAAAAATGTATCTTTGCAAAATTATTAATATAGATTATTGTGCCACAGTTATACGACCTTCATCCTAATGCAAAGATAGGCAAGGATGTTACCATTTCTAATTTTACAACCATTTGTGACGATGTCGTAATTGGTGATGGTACATGGATAGGACCGAATGTTACCATATTTCCAGGTGCCAGAATAGGCAAAAATTGCAAAATATTCCCCGGCTCGGTTATATCAGCCATACCTCAAGACCTTAAGTTCGACGGCGAATATACTACGGTAGAGATTGGCGACAACAACGTTATTCGCGAGTGCTGCACTATCAATCGTGGCACGTCGGCATCGGGCAGGACCGTTGTGGGCAACAACAACCTGCTTATGGCCTACGTTCATGTAGCCCACGACTGCGTGATTGGCAACAATTGCGTGTTTGCCAACAATGCTACATTGGCAGGACATATCACCGTTGGCGACTATGTTATTCTTGGTGGCAAGACAGCTTGCTTGCAGTTTATCCACATCGGCTCGCATGTCATAACGGCTGGCGGCTCGTTGGTCGACAAGGACATACCACCCTTTGTCAAAGCCGCTCGCTATCCTATATCGTTTGCCGGCATTAACTCTCTGGGTCTGCAGCGTCGCGGTTTCTCTTTCGAAGTCATCAACAATATCAAAGACATATACCGTATCATCTTCCAAAACGGTTACAGCGTATCGCATGCTGTCGAGGAGATAAAAGAGAAGTACGGCCACACCGACGAAGGCAAGCAGGTTCTCGGCTTTATCGGCGCCGCCAACACTGGCTTGATGAAAGGCTATAACTTTTCTCGTCGCAACTAAAAAAAATGTTTGTATATAAAAAAGGCTGAAACATAATTGTCTCAGCCTTTTTTGTTTCGTCTATGTCTCTAATCTAATTTGCTGCATACCGTCTCCTTTATGCCGAGGCTTCGGTAGCGTATGCTGCAATACGATGCTGAATATTCGTTGTCTTCGTAGAGGCGGCCGCTTAGGTGGGTGTGGTCCTTCAGCACACTGCGTGTGCCATAGAGGATGACTACATTCGTATGCTTCACTTGCGAGGCGTCGATATAGTCGTTGCCAAAATTTGCGGGGGTTTCGAGCTCTACAAGGTAGCCGAAGTCTATCTCGTTGATGCTCATGTTCTGGCCGGTACATTCGAGTACACCTATGGTGGTGCCGCTAAAATCTATCTCGTCGTGTTTCTTTTTGCAGGCAGTGGCAAGCATGAGGGCGGCGAGGCATAGTGCAATAACCTTTATTTTCATTGATTTCGTGTTTATGATTTGAAAAAAAAATTAGCTGATGCCGAACTCGCGCAAGGTATTGTTGAGCGAAGTCTTCTTGTCGGTGCTTTCTTTGCGGCGGCCTATGATGAGGGCGCAGCTTACCTGATAGTCGCCGGCAGGGTAGTGGCGCGTGTAGCTGCCAGGTATTACAACACTGCGTGCAGGCACTGTGCCGCGGTATTCTATTGGCGTGTCGCCGGTAACGTCGATGATTTTTGTCGATGCCGTGATGACTGTGCCGGCACCGAGCACTGCCTCGCGTTCTATGTGCGCACCCTCCACTACTATGCAGCGGCTGCCTATAAAGCAGTGATCCTCT
>JAZRVD010000079.1:0-5180 GCA_045598945.1 Bacteroidales bacterium
ACGCCCGCATGGCATTTGCCTCGTTGCGCCGCCGTCCTCTCGACCTCCTCAACATACCTCTGCGCGCTGGTATGAGCATCGGTATCGTACTTATCTGCATCGAGCTTGTACTTATGCTCGTCATCCTGATGTTTATGCCTGGTGATTTGGCAGGTAGCTGCTTCATTGGCTTCGCTATCGGCGAGAGCCTCGGAGCAAGCGCACTGCGTATCGCCGGCGGTATCTTCACCAAGATTGCCGACATTGGAAGCGACTTGATGAAGGTGGTATTCAAAATCGGTGAAGACGACCCACGCAATCCTGGCGTTATTGCCGACTGCACGGGCGACAACGCTGGCGACAGCATCGGACCCACCGCCGACGGTTTCGAGACCTACGGTGTTACAGGCGTCGCCCTTGTAAGCTTCATCCTCCTTGCTGTAAGCGACCCAACACTCCAAGTTCAGCTATTAGTTTGGATATTCGTGATGCGTATTCTTGGCATCGTCGCCTCCGTACTCGCCTACTATATCAACAACTTCATCGCAAAGATGAAATACAGCAAAGCTGACGACATCAACTTTGAGCAGCCTCTTACCAGCCTCGTTTGGATCACCTCTATTCTCAGCATCATCGGCACATTCCTCGCAAGCTATTTTATGCTGAGCGGTATCGAAAGCATGCCAGACCTCTGGCTCGCCCTCGCCATCATCATCAGTTGCGGCACATTGGGTGCAGCACTTATACCAGAATTCACCAAGATATTCACCTCCCCCACCTCCAAACATGTTGGAGAGGTTGTAAAAGCCTCCGACCAGGGTGGTGCCTCCCTCAACATCCTTTCCGGTATCGTTGCCGGCAACATGGGTGCTTTCTGGACAGGCATAGTATTCTTCGTGCTGATGATCATCGCCTATCTCGCCTCTACAGCCTTCGGCATTAACGAAGCCTTTGGCGCATACTACAGCATCTTCGCCTTCGGTCTTGTAGCCTTCGGCATGTTAGGCATGGGTCCTGTTACCATCGCTGTCGACAGCTATGGCCCTGTAACCGACAACGCACAGTCGGTATACGAGCTCTCCCTCATCGAAGACGACATCGAAAAAACCACCAAAGAGGTTGAAAACGAGTTTGGCTTCACCCCTGACTTTGAAAAGGCAAAATACTATCTCGAAGCCAACGACGGAGCAGGCAACACCTTCAAAGCTACAGCCAAGCCAGTGCTTATCGGCACAGCCGTTGTAGGTGCCACCACCATGATCTTCTCCCTCATACTTATGATTGAGAAGACCTTAGGTATCGAGCCAGCCAGCATCCTCAACCTCCTCAACCCATACAGCATCCTCGGCTTCATTCTTGGCGGCTGCGTCATCTACTGGTTTACCGGTGCTTCCATGCAAGCCGTTACCACTGGTGCCAACCGCGCTGTAGAATATATCAAAGACAACATCAAGCTCGACATCAACGCTCCTAAGAAAGCCGACATCGCCAAGAGCCAGGAAGTGGTAAAGATATGCACCAACTACGCTCAGAAAGGTATGCTCAACATATTCATAGCCATCTTCTGCTTTGCATTAGGCTTTGCCTGCCTGTCGTCGCCAGAAGGTATCGGTGGCGAAAACGCAGTATGCCTCTTCATCAGCTACCTCATCAGCATCGCAGTATTCGGCCTCTTCCAAGCTGTTTACATGGCAAACGCCGGCGGTGCATGGGACAATGCCAAAAAGGTTGTTGAGGTCGACCTCAAGGCCAAAGGCACGCCACTCCACGACGCCAGCGTTGTTGGCGACACCGTAGGCGACCCATTCAAAGACACCTCGTCAGTAGCCCTCAACCCAATCATCAAGTTCACCACTCTGTTTGGCGTACTTGCTATGGAGATAGCTATCAGCGACGGTTTCAAGGGCATAGCACCTTACTTTGGCATCGTATTTATCCTTATCGCCATGTACTTTGTATATCGTTCGTTCTACAAGATGAGAATACAAAAGGGCGACAAATAATCAACGATGTTTGAGGGTCTTTTGATTTGCTTGGCAACAGTAGCCCCAGCTTAAAAGACCCTATCAAATAGAACAACACAAAGACAGTGAATTGTTGAGGGGCTGCACAAAAGCAGATTTTCCACCAACAATTCACTGTTTTTATTTTTCATTATCACAATCAACACAACAAACAGGTGTCCGACATAATAAACATATTGCCCGACAACGTTGCCAACCAGATAGCGGCTGGCGAGGTGGTAGACAGACCGGCATCGGCGGTAAAAGAGCTATTGGAGAACGCCATCGACGCAGGAGCAACACAAGTACAGCTGATAGTCAAAGACGCTGGACGCACCTTGATACAGGTTATCGACAACGGATGCGGCATGAGCGAGAACGACGCACGCCTATGCTTCGAGCGCCATGCCACCTCAAAGGTAAAAAAGACCGACGACCTATTCTGCATACAGACTATGGGCTTTAGAGGCGAGGCCTTAGCGTCTATCGCCGCCATAGCGCAGGTGGAGCTGAAGACCCGCATGCACGAGAACGAGTTAGGCACAATAGTGCATATCGAGGGCTGCAAAATACAAGACCAAGAGAGTTGCAGCTGCGCTGCAGGGACCTCTATAAGTGTCAAAAGCCTGTTCTACAACGTGCCGGCACGACGCAACTTCCTAAAAAAAGACAGCATAGAACTCAGCCATATAGAAGAGGTGTTCCGCAGAGTAACTCTTGCCAACTGCAACGTAAGCTTTATGTTTTACAGCAACGGCAAACTGCTCTACGACCTAAAAAGCGGCAACCTCTCACAACGTATATGCCAGCTCTTTGGCGAGAGCTACCGCGGCAAGTTCTACAACATAGAGGAGAGCAACGATATCGTTAAAGTAAAAGGACTGGTAGGCAAGCCCGAATACGCACGCAAGACACGCGGCGAGCAGTACCTGTTTGTCAACAACAGGTTCATCAAGCACCCCGCGCTTTCGGCAGCCATAGAGAAAGCCTATATGGGTCTGACACCAGACAGATACTACCCCTCTTACTTTGTCAACCTGCAGGTCGACCCTGCAAGGATAGATGTAAACATACACCCCACAAAGACAGAAGTAAAATTTATCGACGACCATGCGCTGTTCGCTCTTCTACGAGCAACAGTAAAAAAAGCTTTGGGACAGTTCAACCTTGCCACCGAACTCGACTTCGACAAACCTATAGAGTTTGACTTCTCACCAGCACCAAAAGGAGTTATTCCAGAAAGTCCATCAATAACAGTAGACACAAGCTACAATCCCTTCATCAATTCCAAGACAAACAGCAGCACACACAGCTCGTCATCAAGTTTTGGCACCAAGAAAACAAACCAACACAACAGATGGGAGAACTTCTTTGAAGAAGAAAAAAAGACAGCAACTGCGACAGATATACCAGCCGAGAGCGACAGTGCAAACAACATGATTGTCAACGCAAACTTTGACAACAGCCAGCCTGCCCATACAACGCCCGGTTCAGGCTGCGTCATACAGTTGCAAAACAGATGGCTGGTAAGTGCCATGCCTTCCGGACTGCTTGTAGTAGACCAGCAGCGGGCCAGCGAGCGAATACAGTACGACAGGTTTATACGGAGAAAGAACATGGCCGACAAAAAGCAGCAGGAAGAGAACAAAAACATGGCAGGCATACAGCAGCTCCTGTTTCCTGTCAACCTCAGCTTCACCCCCGCCGACGCAGAGATGCTTGGCGAGCTGCTGCCCGACATCAGAGCCAACGGCTTTGCCATAGAAAACCTTGGTAAGAACACCTTTGTTGTTACCGGCACACCTCCCGACATCAACGACAGCGAATTACAAGACGTCTTCAACCAGCTGCTACTCGACTACAAAAGCTCCATGATGCAAAAATACTACGAACGCAACGAGAGTATATGCAAGACCCTGGCACGCAAGACAGCTGTCAAAAACGGTCAGCATCTATGCATAGAAGAGATCAACCAAATAATAGCCGAGCTCTTCAGCAGTGCATCGCCACAGGTTACGCCCGACGGCAAGCCTACAATGAAGATACTTTCAAGCGAACAAATCAACAACCTATTCAACTAACCCACAAAAAAGAGAAATACATGTCAGACTATAGTCCACAAGGATTTAGAATGCTGCCACCGGCAGTGAAGAACTTATTAATCATCAACATAATATTCTTTCTTGCCACAATAGTATTAAAGCGCTATTGTGGAGATAACGGAAGAATAATAACCAATATGCTTGCCCTATGGCCAGCAGAAAGCGGTATCTTTCGTATCTGGCAGCCCATAACGTATATGTTCATGCACGCAAGCTTAGACCATATATTCTTCAACATGTTCGCGTTGTGGATATTTGGTTATATCCTTGAAAACTACTGGGGTACGACAAAGTTTCTCATCTACTATTTTGTATGCGGCATAGGAGCGGCGATAACCAACCTGCTCGTAGTACACGGCTATACACCAACCGTGGGAGCAAGCGGAGCTGTCTACGGCATCTTGCTTGCATTCGGCATGATGTTTCCCAACGAGAGGATATACCTGTACTTTTTCGTACCTATCAAAGGCAAATGGTTTGTGATAGGCTATGCTGCCATCGAGCTATTTGAAGGCATGACGCGCAACGACGGCATAGCACACTTCGCTCACCTCGGCGGCATGCTGTTCGGACTGATACTCATCCTGCTGTGGCCCAAAAGAAACATCAGACCCGTCAGAAGACCCTACGACAACGACGATGAAGAATGGTAATTATGAACGAAGAATAAAGAAGCGGCATCTACCAGTCCTGCTTTTCTTATTCTAATTCATTGTATTAATACCTGACAAAGAACAAACCATCCCTCATAATCATATTCTGATAATAGAAGTACGTTCGAATATGTAAAAACATTTTGCTGACATTCCTTCATTGTCTAAAATAATTATGCATTCATTCTCCGACAAGTATTCTTGTGTCATTTTCCCATAGTAATCTCTATGAGTATGGCATAGAGGTTGAAATTTCATGTTAATGCTTTGAAATACAAGTTGGTCAGTGATGCTGCTGCACAAGCAGATATATCATATCAGTCTTGTCGATATAGACATAGTTTTCTTCTCGCAGTCTCTCAAAACTTTGTACACCTATAGGATATTTCATAACAGAATGTTTTTTTTATAATTATACTCCTTCTGCCACCTGCCACTCGTCG
>JAZRVD010000080.1:0-17824 GCA_045598945.1 Bacteroidales bacterium
GGAGAAGTATTCAATCTTAGCATTGTGAAGGGTGTAAGCATGTCTGACCTCAAGAGCCTTACATACGCCAAGTGGTGTATTACGGAGTTCTGTAAGCAGATTGCTAAGTACCCATTGTGGTCATTGCTCTATTGTGAGGAGATAAAGTCAAAGCCTAATTGCAAAAAGGCAATCAATGACCTTATTAACCTCTTTAATCAAGACAGCTATCAGTTGCCTAAGATTAAGGAGTTACTACACGAGATCAAGAATGACCAGATAGATCTATATAAGCTTCTTACTAAGGCAAACAACTATCGTGAAGGCTTTGTAAACTTCATTGGTACTGTTAAGGATATTAAGAGCGAATGGTGGAATGAACTGGAAGAAGAATTGTCGCATCTCCAGTCTGAAATTGCATTCCGCAGAGAAGAAGACGTAAAAAACTGTGTGCTTAATTTCTATATTAGTAAGATTGAGGAACAGCAAGGCGGTAGTAGCCAAGGCAGTAACAACAAAGGCGGTTCACAAGGAGATTTACAAGGAGGTCTACAAAGTGGTCAACAAGGTGGATCGCAGGGTGGACAGCAAGGTGGTGGCATGTCTACCACATCTGAGGATGATATTAAGAAAGCTAAGAATCTTGTAAAAGAACAGACAATGCCAAGTATGATGTGGAAAAAGGTCGTACTTGATATGATAGAAGGTCATCCAGAAGTATCATCATTCATAATTGATTATCTTGGTAGTTAAACGATAGATTATGGATACGTCAGAAAAAGTAAGGATATTCAGTTCATTCGGTGAGCTAACACAGGAAATTATTCGAGACAAAGACACTCGTGATATGCTGGCGCAACGCTATGCTATCCGTTTCATTATGCTCAATAATTTCAATGAGTTCAAGGAGCTTGCTAAGTTCATGACCAATATAGGAGTGGACACGCTTGACCTTGAAACGCTCATCGATACTGGCGAAGATGATACATGGATTACAAAGGACACGTTGAAGGATGCTGTCAAGGCATGTAAAACGTCCACCTTTGTGACCCCGTTTTCTGAAGTCGTACGTTTCTATAATGATGACGACTTCAGGGGATTCTTTAATGAGATAATGTTGTTGGAGGACATTCACAATCCGCAGAAGCGTATATATGTCCCGTTGATAGGATTGCAGAATCGTTTTACCGACTTTCTCAATCATTTCTCTCGTATTCAAGAGAGCGCTCCTATCTGGCGATATGATGCAGAAACACAGTCGGTAGAGGTGTTCTTTGCAAAGTACAAAGATTTTGTGCTGCCGAATGAATCCGTACAGTGCCAGCTTGATTCACTTCGTGACTGGTTGATGTTCTGGAAAAAACAAGCACCACAAGAGCGAATAGTATGTACATCGGTTCCTATAGCTGCCAAATACAAATACTCGAAGCCAGATAATATCTTCAACTTTACTCGTATTGGTAATGCGTACGAATTTATGACGCAATTCCTTGAACTGCACTTTCCTTTCGTGTATGACGAATATGAAAAAACATACTGGGAACAGCTGCTTAAGAATCTTGACAAGACGAAGCTCGACAGCTTCTCTTTTGAAGCATTTGTACGCACATCATTCAATAAAGTAAAGTTTGATGCAGCAGATGTTATTGCTGAGTGGACAGATGCAACAGCATCGACCTATGACCGCTGGTTGCTTAGAAACTATGTGCAATATACTGGCTTTGCAGAGCTCTATCCGTACATTTGTACTTGTATCGATTCTGTCACATCACTTTTAGATGAGACTCAG
This sequence comes from Bacteroidales bacterium, assembly GCA_045598945.1. GTDB lineage: Bacteria > Bacteroidota > Bacteroidia > Bacteroidales > P3 > Colimorpha. The sequence continues at coordinate 1,769 of JAZRVD010000080.1, forward strand.
CTGATAAGTATGATTGCTACTCGTATTCTTTATAACGATATACCAGCCAACAAGTTCTCGGAGTATGCTGCTGAGCGTAGAGACATCATAGTAGAGAATAGATACTTATTCGAGCAGGTAACTACAGAAGATGACCAGAATTGGCTGTTCGATCGTATTAGAGAGATATTCCAAGGGTATGGAAATCTGAACTCCGCAATAGAATTGTGTACTGGCGTATTCGATTTTGAGAAGAAGCTTCTGATGGGATGGTCTGTTTTCAATCCAAACCACAAGAAACTGGAAGAAGCTGTACGCAAGTTCTACCCAGAATATGATGCCTATATAAATACAAACAAGCCTTCACACTTCAAAGTTGAGAACCAATGGTTTGTTGATTACATCAAGGCATACAAACGTGCCAAGATGGAAGACAAGTATCTGGACGAGATTTCGAACTTTATTAAGATCAAGAACAATACAGCCGCCAATTTTTACAAGTGGTACTATGAGTTTGATGATACTCATGATGTATTGGCAGAGGTCAACTCAAATGTACTCTATCGTCCAGATGTAGTATATTGGATTGACGGACTTGGGGCAGAGTTCCTTTCATACATTCTTTACTTGATAGGTCAAGAAAGCTCTGGCATGAAGGTGGTTCGTTCTCAGATCACTCGTTCATATCTGCCATCATCAACACACCACAACCGATTTGAGGGTGACATCGTAAAGAAATATGGTGCGCTTGATGAACTTGGTCATGACTCTCATGGGTATAAGCATTTCGATACACTCAAAGAGGAATTGAAAGTCATCAAGTCTATCATTCAGGATATTCTTTCAATCTCGAAAAAGCAGAAGTGTACAGTTGCCATTGTTTCTGACCATGGTTTAAGTTGCTTGTCGAGAAAAGCGCCATCGAAGAAGTATGACGGTAAGTTCGAGCATGAAGGTCGATACATCAAGACAAGTGATGATGCCATGACTGATCCTGATTATTTGGTACATAAGAACGAAGCAGAATGTCAAAAGTATAAAGTGGCTCTGACTCACTCTTCACTTTCAAAAGTACCAACACATCAGGTTCATGGTGGTTGTACTCCCGAAGAGGTGCTTGTTCCTTTTATACTGTTGTCTAATAAGAATCTTACTAATTGCGTCAAGTACCAGGTAAAATATATCGGTGAAGAAATCATGTTGTCTAATCCTATTGTTAATATTACAGTTATTCCTCAGCCCAATAGTGTAACCTTGACTTGCGAAGGTAAGACCTATAACATGGATAGAGTAGACACAAAATGGACAACTCTCTTGCAAGATATTACAGAGGGTACACATGCTATTGATATTAAGCCTGTAGGTGCAGAAAGTACCGAAATAGAAATTAAAGTAGTTGGCGTTGGTACTAATTCAGATATAAATGATATGTTCGATTTGTAATTCATCATGAGTACAATAGGCGAAAAAATAAAACAAGTATTTGGTAGTGCTGCCGTTTACAAGAATCCTGCGAACTATGAGGTGTTCAATGGCAGAAACTTGCCATCGTTCGTAAAGGATTACCTTATTTCTACACATATAGCAGCAGATGGCGCATTTAAGCGTGAGGCTCTGTCGCAATTCCTTGATGCACATATCCCTAAAGATAATAGTGCTATTCTTGCACGATTGCGTCGAGGCGAGACATTAACTTTGCTTACGCGATTTGTGATTACAACAAGTCTTGCTCAGAATAAGACAAGTTTTCAAATTCCTGATATGGGTATCAAGGCTTCTGATACTTTGATTCCAGACTACCTTATTGAGGAATATCCAGACGATCTTATTGATGGGGAAAAATGGGGTATCATGAAGATTGTCTATATTGCTCCAGTTGATAATGAACGAGGTCATGTGGAAATGGTTAAGTTCAAGCCTTTCCGACCAATGCAGAAACTTGACATCAATTATATCCGTAATTGTCGTGTTCAGTTTACTCTTGATGAGTGGATCGATGTGCTTATCTCTGCTATGGAATATACTCCAGCTGCATTTGCTGGTTTAACTCAGAAATTGGAATTTTTGACTCGGTTGCTTCCTTTTATAGAACCTCGTTTGAATCTTATTGAACTTGCACCAAAGGGTACAGGTAAGAGTTATGTTTTTGGTAATCTGTCAAAGTTTGTTTGGTTGGTTAGTGGTGGTAAGGTTTCTCGTGCTAAGTTGGTTTATGATAAGTCTACTAAAGCACCAGGAATTATGCGTTTCTACGATATGGTGGCTTTTGACGAGATACAAACAATAACATTTTCGGATAATTCTGAAATGCAATCTTTTCTAAAGAACTATCTGGAGTATGGTCGTGCTACAATTGATAATTATGAATTTATGTCGGAGTGTGGTTTGATGCTTTTGGGAAATATTCTTCTTTCTGAAAATAATGAGCCTTTGAATTATAGATATTTTGATGCTTTGCCTGAGGTGTTTAAGGAGTCTGCCCTTCTTGACCGTTTCCATGGTATGATAGAGGGTTGGTTGTTGCCGCGCGTTAATGTGGATATGGCTCTCCAGGATTGGACACTCAACGTAGAGTTTTTTTCAGAGGTGCTTCATCAAATGCGTACAGAAACTGTCTATTCGCACATCGTGGATGATCTTGTTGTGGTTCCTCAAGGTGCGGATATGCGTCATACTAAGGCTGTAAAGCGTATCGCAACAGCATATCTGAAGCTTCTTTTTCCTCACATTACAAGTACAGAACAGATGGATTTGAATGATTTTAATATTTTTTGCTTGCAACCTGCTATCAGAAGACGCGATATTGTGCGTCAGCAATGCAGCAACATAGATGCGGAAAAATCTTTTTCCAAACCAATTCCAGAATATAGTGTAAAAAATTAAAATGTATATGAGTAAACTTGATGATCTTAATACACTGGTAAGGTTACTCAAAGACTTTGAGTTTCCTGTAAGCCCTATTCTTGAATATGCTATTAAGGAAAAGATGGCGCAACTTTCATCTGTAGAAGAAGATCCTGTCGTAAAACCAACTGTGGAAGTCCAAGTAATTGATGAAAGTTCTGAGAATCCTGACATGCCAATTTTAGTGGGTAAAAAAAAACATTTTGTGTTGCGTGTTGTTCGTGATGACGGTTCAATAATTGAATGTGATAAGGCGGCAAATACTTTATGCCAAGTAATAAAAGAAGTTGGTGTTGAAAGAGTTTTTTCGCTTAAGATACCATTGGATGGTATGTATCTTGTTACTATTGGTGGTAATTCTCGATATTCTTCGGCACAGTATGATGTCGGGAATGGTTATTTTGTAAATGTACATAGTGATAATAAGGCTAAGAAACATCAGCTCGAAAAGATTTTCAAAGCATTTAATTTGAGTTGGAAAGCAGATATAGAAGAAAAAAAAGTTTAAATCACTGCTATGACACAATAGAAGAAATTAATCGTATTAAACTTTTGCTACCATTGATTTATATTCCTAAATACTTATTAGCATTATATTGAAGCTTGGATGGGAGATATTTGAATAGATAGGAGCGTCGCTATCGGCTTTATGGCATCTGTTATTCACCTTCTCTTGCTTCCGATAAAAAGATAACACGCCAGTCTAAAACTCTTAGGCTGGCGTGTTGTTTATCATAATTAGAGGCTTATTGTTTATTCTGCTCTTTTATGCGTGCCTCAAACTCTTTTTTGCTGATCTTCTCAACCTCTGGCTTGGCTTGCTCTTTCAGCAATGCTACGAGTTTGTTGTTGTATATGCGGTCGGATATCTGCTGGGTGTTCTTGCTATCGCTTACAACGCTTTCCGCTATTTTCTGCAATGCCTCTTCTTTCTCTTTCTCATCACCCTCTGTTGGAACGCCTCCGTTGTTGCGGATAATGTTTTTGCATTCCTCTATCAGCTCTTCTCTTGTCGGTTCGATATTCTTTATTTTGTTCAAGGCATGGGTGATAAACTCCCATTTCAATGATGGTATGTATTTCTCTGCCCATTCTGCCTCCAATTTCTCTGCGGTGATCTCTTTCTCGCCACGCGACAGTATCCAGCGTTTCAAGAAGTTTTCAGGTATTGGGGCGTCAAACTTCTCTACGAGTTCTTTGTGCGTGCTGTTGGCGTAGAGTATATTACATTGCTCGTTGTACATCTCCACTACTTCGCCGTGTATGATGTTGCGGAATTCGGCTTCGTCCTTCACCTCTTTGTTTGGAAATGCTAAGCTGAAAAGCTCTTCGTTGACTTCGTGTGGGGTGATGCGTGAACAGCCGCTGATGGTCAGCTCTATGTTCGATTTGAATTTCTTCGCTTCGTCAGCCTCTATGTGGAATATATTCTCTATAGATTCTGCACTGAAAGCTTTGCCAACGTTCAAGACCACTTTGTCTTCTTTCTTCTTGCCAAGTAGTGCATTACGGTTGTCTTCGCCCTTTACTGATTTCATCTCAAAGGAGCAGAATGAGTTGCGTCCGCCTTCTACCTCTTTGCCTTCGTTGTCTACTTCCACATATTTTCCGTATACATAGTCGTTCTCGCCTATCTCTTCAGGAGTCTCGAATTTGCCGTGCTGCATGGCGATATGCTCTATCTGCTCGTCCACAATCTTTTTGTCTACCTTTACTTCTGCCATCTTGGTGGTCAGCTTGCTCCAGTCTATCTTCACCTCTGGCATTATGGCTGCGTCAAAATAGAATGTGAAACTCTTTGCATTGTCAAAATCTATTTTGCCGGTCTTCTCTTCGTTGTTCATGGGTGAACCAACAATTTCCAACTTCTCGTTATCGATATACTCGTATAGTTTGCTGAAAAGAAGATTCTGAACTTCTTCGGCAGTTACTGAACTGCGATACATGCGGTCTACCATGCCTTGTGGTACCATCCCTTTGCGGAAGCCTGGCATGTTGACCTGTTTTCTGTATTTCTTTAGTTGTCCTTTAACTTGTTCTGCATAGTCTGCCTCTTCTATGTCGACACGGATGCAGAGATCCAAATCACTCAGATTCTCTCTTGTAATGTTCATTGTAATCTGTTGGTTTTTTGTTTATTATTAATTGATGTTTTTTCTTCTTTAAGTTTGCAAATTTACACAATATTATCTGTATGTGCAAATTATTGAATACTTCTTTATGTTTTTTTTGTTCTTTTATGCTGCGTCTGGCTGTTTTGTTGCTTGTTGTTGATACTTTTTATGTACTTTTGTATTTTCGTTTGTCGCATGTTTGCTTTTTCTGTTTTTGATGATATGACTCAATGTTCTACTATTGAAGTGGAACGTTTGCGCGGGTGTGTCTCTTTGCAACGCAGAGAATTGTCTGATAGATTTAAACCTCTGTCTAAAAAGTTTGAATGTCTAAAGTCTTTCGAGATGTTGGAGCTGTTGTTTTCCAATTCTTCGTTTTTTCAAGGTATGCCACTGTCTTCTTTTGACTATTGCTGTGCCAACGGTGGAAAGCCTTTCTTCCGCAATATTGATAATTTTCATTTTTCAATATCTCACTGCAAACGTGCTATTGTTGTCGCTATTGCCGATTTTCCACTTGGTGTTGATGTCGAAAGTTTTCGCAATGTCAATGACTCTTTTATAGATTATGTGATGAATGAAGAAGAGGCTCTTGCTATTCGGTCGTCGGATTCTTCTGTTCAGTCTTTTGCAAAGTTGTGGACACGCAAGGAGGCTGTGCTAAAATTGCGAGGCACGGGTATCAATTGTTCTTTGAAAGATCTCTTGCCTGCCGATGAAAATATTGTTACATGCGTTAATACAGATAAAGAGTATGCTTTTTCGGTGGCTGTGCCTGCATCGGTTGTCCCTCCGGTTTTAGATGGTGAAAATATTATTCCTCGTTTGGAATAAAAAAAGAGACATTTTTTCATGTCTCTTTTTTTAGTTGTGTATTGCTTTATACCATTTGGTCTATTGTCCATACAAATGCACGCACGCCTACTTCTGGATTGCGTATGTCAAGTTTGCGCACGTTCTCAAGAAGCTCTGGCACTTTCTCGTCTTCTATAACAGTCATCATGGCGTTGTTCATCTCTGGCCATGAGTGTGTGCCTCTATGTGGGTCGCCGTTTTCGTGCCCTCTTCCTTGCACATTTTCCCAAAAGGTGAAGCCACGTATGTTTAACTGGTCGAGTAGATACTCCACACGTTCTGTATTTGCTTGGTTGTATACTATAAAAACGCTTTTCATATTATCTTGGTTTTAAGATGCATGGGTGGGGCTTTTGTCCCTCACCCATGCAGTGTTGCTTATTCCTCTGGCTTCTCTTCACCGTCGGCTTGTTCGTTTTCGTCGTCGGTTTGGTCTTCTACGTCGTCGGATGGTCGTTTGGCATCATCGTTGATGGCGGCTTGGTGTTCTGCAAGGTCGATATCCATAAACACGAAGGTCTTGCGCAGTTTCTCAAGCTTCGCCTGGTCGCCTTTGCGCTCAAACACGGCATAGAGTACTGGCACAACAATAAGTGTTACGATGGTTGAGACAAGCAATCCGCCTATAACCACTATACCCATCGACACCCATATCTCAGAGCCTTCGCTCTTACTCGTTGCCATAGGTATCATACCTAATATCGTGGTTAGTGCAGTCATCATAACAGGACGTAGACGAGACTCGCCAGATAGGGCTATGGCCTCTTTCAGCTCTATGCCTCTTTCTCGTAGAAGGTTGATGTAGTCCACCAGCACGATACCGTTCTTTACAACAATGCCTATCAGGAGTATGATGCCAAGTGAGCCTACCATGTCTAACGTCTCGCCTGTAATAAGGAGCGATATTATAACACCTGTTAACGCAAATGGTATTGCCATCATGATAATGAATGGTTTTGAGAACGATTCAAATTGCGAGGCCATAACAACGTATACAAGCATCATGATAAGCAGACCCAGCAACAGCATGTCGCTAAATGTGTCTTGCTGGTCTTCGTAGCTTCCGGCAAGGGCTATGTGTATGTCTTGTGGAATGTTGATCTTGGCAAGCTCTGCTTTTACTCCGTCTGCTATCTCGTTGAGCGACTTGTTGTATGGTGTAACAGCAATAGTCAGGTAGCGCTGACGGTTTTTCCTTTCTATGGTTGGCGGGCACCAGTATTCTTCTATGGTGGCAAGCTCTTTTAGTTTCAGCATCTTGCCCTGTGGGGTGGTGAAGGTTAGCTCTTCGATGTCGCTAAGGCTGTTGCGATATTCTTCTTGCAGACGTACCACGATGTCATATTCTTCTCCGTCTTCTTTGAGATATCCGCATGTCATGCCGTTGACCCTGTAGCGGACGTATGCCGCCACGGTGGCGCTGTTCAGTCCGTGACGTGAGAGCTTCTCTTTGTCGAAGATGATTTTCAACTCTGCACGGTCTTCGTCGCGGCTTATTTTTATATCGCGCGCTCCTTCTACGTTTTCTTGTATGCGATGTTTGAGCTCGGCGGCAAAGTTGTTGGTGTTGTCAAAGTCGTAACCGTAAACCTCTATGCTCAGGTTGTTGTTGGCGCTCATGCCCGACGATGTAGACACCTGGTAGTTGACGACTTCGGCGTAGCTGCCGGCAACCTTACGAACCTCTTCGGCCATATCTTTGAGGGTGCGATTGGTCTTGCGGTCGTATTTCTTTGTGGTGCGAATACGCATGCTAAACTTGTTGTTTGTCGTTGAGTTGAACAAGGCTGCAAAGCCGGCATCGTCGTTGCTGCCTGCCGAGGTGTTCAACACTAACAGGTCTTCGCCTATCACTTCTTGTATGTCATGCTCTATTGCACGAGCAATCTTCAAGGTCTCTTCTATACGTGTGCCTCGTTGTAACTCTATTGTTACGTTCATCTGACCGTTGTCCTGCTCTTTCATGAAGTCCATACCTATAGCTCCTGCAAAGAATGGTATCATGGAGACTACAAAGAATGTGGCGGCGATGATTAGCGTTATGCGTTTGTGCCGCAAGCACCAGCGTAGCACATTGGCGTACCATGCCTCAATGCTTTGGAATACTTTGCCAATGGTGTTGTCGAAACTGAATTTGTTGTTTTTCTTTTTGGCAAGATAGGCCTCTTCGTCTGCTTTGTGTGCAAAGAATGGCACTGCCTTGAGCATCTTGCTGCAGAGCATTGGCGTTAGCGTGATTGCCGTTGTCGTTGATACGCATACCACTATGGTTACTATCCAGCCAAGTTCTTTGAACATGATGCCTGCCATGCCGGGCAGCATGGTCAGTGGCACGAACACTGCTACGATAACCAGTGTGGTGGCTATAACTGATATCCACACCTCGTTGGTGCCGTATATTGCCGCCTCGCGCGGACTCTCGCCTCGCGACACGTGCTTGGTTACATTCTCTAATACCACAATGGCATCGTCAACAACCATACCGATGGCTACCGTGAGTGAGGCCATGGAGATGATGTTGAGCGAGCTGTCGGAAATAAGCAGGTATATGAATGATGTTACAAGTGAGATGGGTATGGTAAGTCCTATGATGATGGTACTGCGCCAGTCGCCAAGGAAGAGGAACACCACCAGTACCACAAAGAGAAGCGCGTAGAATATTGATTCGGTCAATCCATTTATGGCGTTGATAATCTCAGTTGAGTTGTCCGAGATGATTGTGATGTTGATGTCGGGGGGCAGTGTGGGCTTTATCTCTTCTACCATTTCGCGCGCCTGGCGTGCTATGTTCACTGCGTTGGCTCCTGTCTGCTTGGAAATCATCAGGCGTGCTCCGTCTTTGCCGTTGATTTTCTCGTCAAGGCTTAGGTCTTTGATGGTGTCGCGCACCGTGGCAAGGTCGCGTACAAATATCTCTTTGCCTCCTATGTTGGCAACAACAATGTTGGATATCTCGTAACTCTCCTCGTATTCGCTTTTTACGCGCATCTGATACTGCTCTTTGCCCATCTTGAGCGTTCCCGACGCAAGGTCGAGGTTGTTGGTGGAGATGGCGTTGCCTACTGCTTCGAGACTTAGTCCGTAACTTTCCAGTTGCTTGGGGTCGAGGTCGATGTATATGTAGCGCTCCGGCGCTCCGCTTATCGAGATGTTTCCAATGCCGTCGATACGGTTTAGCGAGTTGGTGATGTTGTCTTCAATGATTTTGTTCAAGCCGGGATAGCTCTCGTCAGCCGTGAAACCAAAGTTGAGGATTGGCATCATGCTGGTGTTCAGTTTCAAAATCATAGGACGCGACACCTCGTCGGGCAGGTTGTCGTACACAAGGTCTACATAGCTGCGTATGTCGTTGATGGCTTCGTCAATGTTGGAGCCCCATTCAAACTCAAGTGTTACAACGGAGATGTTGTCTTTCGACTGTGAGGTGATGTTCTTCAGACCGTCTACCGAGTTTAGTGAGTTCTCTATAAGCTTGGTTACATTGGTCTCAAGTTCGCTGGCGTTGGCGCCGGCGTAGGTGGTCATTACTGATACGTATGGCGGGTCCATTTCTGGCATCTGGTCGATAGGCAGACGTGTTAATGAGAACAGACCCAATATTATCACGGCAACAAATATCAATGCTGTCGTGATAGGTTTATTGATTGCTGTTTTGTATATTGCCATTGTTTTGCTTTATTTTTGATAATGACGCCTCTCGGTGGATATGTTGACGGTATGGAGGATGGTTAGTTTAATATTTCGAGTTTACTGCCGTCAACCAATCTGGCCTGCCCGCTGGTTATAAGCTGGTTGCCTTCGTTAAGCTCTTCTCCTTCAATAGGTATTATCTCTATGCGGTCGTCAAAGCGCTGCCCTAAGGTTACGCCTACTCGTTTGGCGATGTTGTTGTCGTTGACAAATACATATCTGTCGTTGCTGCCTGTCAGCTTTAAAACGCTTTGGTAGGGCACTACTATTGCGTCCATCTGACCGAGATGCATCTTTATGCGAGTATACATGCCGGGTCTCAGCTTCTCGTTGCCGTTAGGTATGTTTACCTTGGCTTGGAAGGTGTGGGTGGTGGCGTCAATGGTGGGGTATACTATCTCTATTGTGCCGTTGAATTTGGTGTCGGGGTAGATGTCGCTCGCTATCTCTACCTTCATGCCGTTCTTTACAAGTGTGAAGTAGCTTTCGGGTATGCTGATGATGGCTTTCAATCGGTTGATTTGTGTAAGGGTGAGTATCGGCTGACCTGTGTACATCTCGCCGTCTTCAAAGTTTTTGGCGCTGATGACGCCGGCAAACTGTGCTTTTACAAAGGTGTTGGCGTCTTGGAATTTCTCAGTCTCTACAAGCTGGTCGTAGCCTGCCTTCGTCTGGTCGTAGACTTGTTCGCTTACGTTGCCAGACTTTTTCAATGCCGTTACGCGGTCTAATTCCACCTTTGTGCTGTTTAGGTTGATGCGTGTGGTGTTGAGCTGCGTCTGATCCATGCGTACAAGCATGGCACCCTTGCTCACTCTGCTGCCTATCTCTACATAGATATGCTCTATATGTCCTGTTATTGATGGCGATACGTTCATGGTCTCGTATCCTTCAAGGGTGGCGGCAATCTCGATCTCTTTCGATATGGTTTCTTTCTGAAGAGTGGTTATGCGTACTTTCTCGGCCTCTTTCTCTTTTACTACTGCTGTTTCTTCTTTTTTGCCTCCGCAGCTTGCTACGACTACTGCTGCCATTAGTATCGAGGCTAATCTTAAACTCTTTGTCATATTCTTGTGTATTATGTTATTTGTCAAAAAAATATGTTTATTCGTTGGTCTTGCCCATAAGCTCTTCAAGCGAGATTTGTGCGGTGATAACATTCATCACGGCTTGTACGTAGTTGCTTTGGGCTGTTATGAGGTCTGTCGAAGCGTTTGTTACTTCCAAGCTTGACGCCCTGCCGTATTGGTATTTTTCCGATGTGTTGGTAAATACTCGTTTCGACACTGTCAGGTTGTCTTTCTGTATCATATAGCTTTCTACAGCGCTCATCAGGTCGTAGCACACCTGGTTGAACTGCACTTTTAGTCCGTCTTCGGCTTGTCGCTTGCTGTTCAATGTCTCTTGGTATGCTATTTTTGCCTCGTATATTGCCGCATCGCGTGACCCGCTTTGGAACAACGGCAAGCTGATGCTGGCACCTATCATGTTGGGAGGAGTCATGTTGAACATGGCAGGCTTGTTGAAATAGGTCTTGGCACTGTACTGGTAGTAGAACGAAAGGGTAGGGAGGATTACGAGCCTTTTGGTGGTAAGCTGCTGTCTGGCAAGTCGTTCGCTTTTTTTCAACAATTGGTAGTCGTAGTTGTTTTCAAGGTCGAATTGCTCGTCTTTTTTCTTCGCTATTTCTTGTATGTCGAATATGTCGTCAAGTTTTGTCGTCAACTCTAATTTGCTGTCTACTGCTGCACCAAGTTGCAGTATGAGTGTGTTATACAGCATCTCCAACGAGCGTTTGTTGCTGTTTATACTGTTCTTTAGCGATGCTACTTGCACCGACAGCTTGTCAGCATTTATTTGTTCTGCAGCTCCGGCTTGTACACTCGCTATAGTGCTCTTTTCTAATTGCTGCATGTTGATGAGACTGGAATCCAACAATCCTATTATGTCTTCCATCACCAATATCGACACATATATGTTTTTTACTCCCAATCTGGTCGTCATTTCGTTTTTCTGGCGGGTGATGTCGCTCATCTCTATGCTAACTTTCTGCATTATCGCCCCCATCACCTGTTGTGCCGAGATGGCTATCGATGCTGTTGCATTCAGTGTCCCGTTGGGATTGAGGGGTATTGACATGCCTTGCATGTCCATCGTGTAGCCGCACATGTTGCTGTAGTCAAAGCCTGCTTTTAGTTGCGGTAGCATGGTCGCCAAGGTCTGCCAGCGGGCTGCTTCCGCTTTTTTCACGTCTAACGACGCATTTTGCATGGCGTAGTTGTGTTGTAATGCGTAGTCCTGCGCTTCGACTAAGGATAATCTTAATGTTGTCTGTGCTTTTATGCCCATCGTCATCAAAAGCATAGCAACTATCAATGCTGTTTTTCTTTTCATTTGGTATATATTGCTTCTTTTCATTTCGGTTGCAAATTTCTATTTTTTTAGATGATGCTTTTTGTGGTTTTTCGCTTATTTTGTTTTTTTTCTTTCTAAAATGTCAATCATTTATTCTAAATTGCGTTGCATGGTTTTTATTCGCCGTACAATATCTCTCTAATTTTGTCTGCCACCTCTTTTGCTGTTATTTCTGTCAAGCATTTGTAGTCTCCGTATAGGCAGGGCTTGTTGCCAAACATCGAGCATGGACGGCACACCATCTCTCTCTCTATGCACCATTCTTTATCTTGTCGCCATCCGTAAAATCCGCATGACTTGTGTGTCGCACCCCAGATGCTTACAACTGGCACACCGTAGCACGAGGCGAAATGCATGTTCGCGCTGTCCATGCTTACCATCACGTCAAGGCTCGCTATTGTCTTCAATTCACACTCAAACGCTTGTCGCCCTGCTATTGATGTTACGTTGCCGTATCCTTTGCTCCATTCTTCCAACCTCGCCGACTCTTGTCGGCTGCCGAATAGTAGTATGTCGTTGTCTTGGTCTTTGCTTAGCAGGGCTATCAATTCCCTTACTTTTTCTTCTGGCCATATCTTCCCTCTGTGCTGTGCAAAGGGTGCTATGCCTATTCTCTTTTTCCCGTCATGCGGATTCGGCTTTATCGTCGTGGTGTCAAGCGTGCCTTTGTCTAATCCGCATGCGTCAAATACTTCGTCGTATCGCTGCCATGAAGGTTTGAGCCACTCCTTTTTCTTGTCTCTCTTTCGGGTCAGCTGCCTTCTTTTCCAGCGCTCTTTGCGTATGCTTTTTACCTTTATGCCGTGAAGCTTGAACAGCCAGCATGCACCGACAACTCTGTTCACGTGGTGCATGTCGGCAACGATGTCGGGTCTGGCTTCTGCCAGCGCTTGGTATAGCTTGAATATGTTCTGCCGCTTCTGCACGGCCATAAAACGGATGTTGTCTACATCCTTGAATAGTGGCATTAGTATGCCTGGTGCGGCTACTATAAACAATGTGTCTGGATTGGCTAACGCTCTCGCTTTTACTATGGGCTGCAGTATGGCCACGTCTCCTAATGCAGAAAGACGTATCACAAGTACGCGTCGTTTGTATCCTTCATTCGGTAGCACCTATCTTCTTTTATTTCTTGTTGTACAACATGGGGTTGAGGGATGGGTCGTTGTACATCTTCATCTGCCTGTATACAACCATTCTTTTCTCGCCTCTTGCAAGCTCCTCAAGCAATTCGTCTATAGCGGTGGATAGGTCTTCCCTTTGTGTCTGCAGCATGTTGTATTTTGCTTCGCATTTTGCGTGGTGCTCTGGCGATACGTTTTGTCGGCTTACCTCTATCTCAAAGTGGTATATCTTCAAGGCAAGTATCGAGAGACGGTCTATCGCCCATGCTGGCGTCTCTGTGTTGACTTTAGCATTTTGCTTAACTGCTACATCCTTTAATTGTTCTACATACCAGTCGTCTATACGTTCTACCGTGTCTGTCCTTTTTTGGTTTGAACGGTCTATCCATCGCTTCAGCCGTAGTGCCTCTACAGGGTCTACGTCGTCGGGCCTTACGAGGTCTTCAAGATGCCATTGTACAGTGTCTATAAAACTTTTCTCCCACAACAGCCATTCAAAAGTGTCTTTTTTATATGGATTTTTTGTCTCGGCATCAACCGAGTCTAATGTATGATATTCAGCTATTTGTCTGCTAAATATGTCGTAAAAATCTTTACTTTTCATTTTGCAAAGATACAATTTTTTGTTTTTTTATTCCTATTCCTTTTCTCTGCTTTATACTATCAGGTATGCTGTGATTGCTATATAAAATAGGTAAGGCTATATAATAGGTAAGGCTATGGTAAACGTGCTGCCTTCGTCGGGCTCGCTTTCTACCTTCACCGTTCCATGATGTCGAGCTACAACGTTTGCAACGTGGTTTAATCCTATGCCAAACCCCTTCACATCATGCACGTTGCCTGTCGATACTCGATAGAATTTCTCAAATATATGTTTTTGGTCTTCTTTCGAAATGCCTATCCCGTGGTCCTCTACGCTTAGCAGTGCCATGTCGCCATCTCTTTTGGTGCTTATCTTTATGTATGGCTTGTTTTTGGAATATTTTATCGCATTGTCTATAAGGTTGCTTATCATCGTTACTACATGCACCTCGTCTGCGTATATATTTGGAAGACCCTCGTCGTATTCCTCTATCATCTCTCCGTCTCTGTTTTTTATTCTAAGCTTGAAACTGCTGGCAACTTCGGCGGTAAGGACGTTTAGCGAGGTGTCTTTGCAGTGTAGGGTAAAGTTCTTGTCGGTCATCTTTGAGTTTTGCAAGATGGTCTCTACCAGCGTTTTCATTCTTTTGTTCTCGTCGGCTATGGTATTTACAAAGTTGCGTCGCATCTCGTTGTCGTTGTTTATGCTGGGGTCGTTCAGCATCTCGCATGTCAGTCCTATTGTCGAGATGGGGGTCTTTATCTCGTGGGTCATGTTGTTGATAAAGGTTGTCTTCATCTCGTCAAGTGCCTTCATCTTGTATACTATCTTTATCGATATGAAGAACGTTATAAAGATTGTCAGCAATAGAAATACGCTCATTAGCGTCAGCACAATTTCTGTCGATTGTATAAAGCTGTATCGCGACGGAAAACTGAGCATTATGCTGTATTCGTAGGATAGTGGCACTTGCGTTAGCTTGAATGAATAGCGGTGTGGCGTGTTTTTCAGCGTGCTTTCTGTAACGCCTGGACTGGTGTACAAAAACTCATTTGTCGAGGTGCAGTACACTCCTATCATTGGCTTTACGTCTATACCTTTTATTATCAGCTCTTGGTCTATTATTGATTCAAGCAAGCTGTAGTTGAAGTTTTCTTGGGTCAGCTGATATTGTTTGTTGCCGTCGTTTGTGTTGAGCTCTTTCGACAATCTGTTTCTGGCGCTCAGTATGGTGTTGTATTGCGATATATAGTTTTGCTCGTACTTGGCAAGCTTGGTATTCCTCCTTATCTTCACACTGTCGCGCAATGCTACGTTAAATTCTATCCTTTCTATGTCGTAAAATAAGTCCTCATGCTCCGATATCAGTTGCGCCATCTTGTTGTTCATGTCGTCGATACGGCTTGTCGTGGACACGGTGTATTTCTCTTTGCCATTCACATATTCTTCAGGCTTCATTTTGTCAAATTGCTGAAATACGTTGTCCATGGCACTGCTCATGCTTATGTTGAAGAGGTCGTCATTTGTCTCGGCTGTCTTTCTCGACTGCACTATCTGCACAGCTATAAGGCTTATTGTTGCTATGGTAAAAATGGTCAGCAACGTAATTATCGCTTTGCTTCTCATGAATGTTCTTTTTTTATTTCTTTATATATCACACAGTTTACTCCCACTATTCATTTTCTTCAAACTTTCAAAAGTACTAATTTTTTGTAAATGCTATTTTATGTATTCTTGTTTTTGCTCGCTTGACAACCATTTTTTGCTTTTGTCTCTATATCCATTCAAAAAAAAGTGTATCTTTGCAATTATGTTTTTCAAGCCTTCCGAGAGCTTTAATATGTTGGTTATCGGAAGGTAATGATTTTTTTGTTATGCCTACAAACTATATTTTCGTAACAGGCGGTGTTGCTTCTTCGTTAGGCAAAGGTATTATTGCCGCATCTTTGGCTCGACTCCTTCTGGCTCGTGGCTATTCTGTAACCAATCAAAAACTCGACCCGTATATTAATATCGATCCGGGTACGCTCAACCCCTATGAGCATGGCGAGTGCTATGTTACTGAAGATGGTGCTGAAACCGACCTCGACCTCGGTCATTATGAGCGTTTTACTGGTGTGTACACCTCTCAGGCCAACAACGTTACCACTGGACGTATTTATCAGAATGTTATTGAAAAAGAACGCCGTGGCGATTTTCTTGGCAAGACAGTACAGGTCATCCCGCATATTACCAACGAAATTAAGGAACGCATCACCGCTTTGGGCAATACAGGCAAATATGATTTTGTCATTACCGAAATAGGCGGCACTGACGGCGATATCGAGTCCTATCCCTTCGTCGAGGCTGTACGTCAGCTAAAATGGTCATGGGTCAGCAACGGCCTCGTCAT
>JAZRVD010000081.1:0-10131 GCA_045598945.1 Bacteroidales bacterium
ACGTTGGCAAATCGAGACCCTGTTCAAAAGGCTGAAACAGAACTTTCCGCTCAAATACTTCCTTGGAGACAATCTCAATGCCATCCAGATCCAGATATGGGTCAGCCTCATTGCATGGCTGCTGATGCAGGTCGTGAAGAAGCAGGTGACAAAACGCAAGTGGAGTCTGTCTAACCTCATGACCGCCGTGCACATCCTACTCAACTCCTACATCAACCTGTACGACTTCCTGAATCTGCCCGAAGGTCAATGGCTCAGAATTATCAAAAAACGGAGCCCAGAGGACGGCATATCGCCACAATTGGGGCTCTTTCCACAAGAAGAGGGGGCCAATTTTGAGAATTACAAGACCAATGCCTATTTACAAGCAGTTAAACAATAGAATTCATCAAATCCCGATTTTTATCGGACAGCAATAAATAAAATACAATAATCAGGAAAGAACTATCCAAAGTGAAAGCATTGGGTATTCCGTGCTATTATTTCACATCTAAAAGCAAAAAAGTAAAGTTGCTATAAAATACATAGGTCTCCTTTTGGGAGACCTGAGTGTCACGTTTCATGGATTTAACCATAAGCGGTGTCGCCTGCAAAGATACAACCTTTTTTCAAAATACAAAAAAAAATTCAAAACCATGGAAAACACCACCTCGCACAACACCAACGACAAGACTATACGACTGAAAAAAAGACAGATTTTTTCTACTACTACAAACTTGTCATTGATGACGAAGTCCTATATCTGCACTTCGGACACTACCGCGACACCGACAACCTTTATCTGTACTTCGCCTCTACCAACCCGCCTGCAAATATGGAAAAGGTAAAAAAATAGAACGACCGCAATAAAAAGGGAACCTAATACAGTTCCACTGTTTTATCACAGTCGTTCTGCCTGCAAAGATACAACCTTTTTTCAAAATACAAAAAAAAGTTTCAAAACCATGAAAAATCGACATTTCTTCAGGCTGAACTCTGTTACAACCTTTCTGCGAGAAACTGTCGAATAGTACTAAAAAAGAAAAACATCCAGAGCATCGGCCTCGGGCTCAAGCTTACGAAGGTTCCTCGAAATGTTTTCTAAAAACACAAAAAAAATCAAAACCATGGAAAACACCACCACCTCGCATATCACCATCGTCATCGACGACTTCACCTATACCGTAAAATTTGGGAAACTGAAAGAGAGCGACACCCTGAGCCTTTACGGCATTACAGGGTAAAAAAAAGAAAGTGCATGAAGTTCAAGAGGGAGCTCACGCTGCACTTTCCAACATCATTGCTGATGTCGCCTGCAAAGATACAACCTTTTTTCTAATTCACAAAAAATATTCAAAACAATGCAAAATATGGGATTGTCTCAAAATGACGTGATAGTGGTTGAGAAGGTGGGCAAGTCGGAAGAAGAAAAAAAGATGTTACGAGTACTCTTTAATGGTGGCTATATGAATCATTGGTGTTGATGCTTTTGGCGATGGCATTGTGCTCCCATGAAATAGTTGAGGATGTAGTAGCGGTTTTGTGTTAGATGCCTCAAAGTTGCTGCTCATTATATCGTGCCTTTATGGTGTTTCTCTTTTTTGTGTTTAGCCCGCTAATCTTTCGTTATTGTTGGGCGGAATCGTGCAATTTTTACATGTTTTAGCCCGCCAATATTTTCTTTATTAGTTGGCTATTGTTAAGGTAAATGTGGGGTAATGGGGTGGGGGAGTGTGTGTTATTCTACATAGTATATGCCACCGTCTTCGGCAGCTATTGCTGTAGGATAGATGGATTGTGCTTCGTCGATGACGGTCTGTATACAGTCTTTGTATCTGGCGCTAAAATGGCTTAGGAGTAGCTTTTGGGCATTTGCTTGTTTTGCAATGGTGGCGGCTTGTTCTGCGGTGCAATGTAGTTTTTCGCAGGCTATGTGTTCAAAGTCTTTGGCAAAGGTGCTTTCGATACATAGCATGTTGACATCGTGCAGTGTATCGGGTAGACTGTCGAAGGGGGCTGTGTCGCAGCAGTAGGCGTAGCGGTATTGCTGTTGTTGCTGTTCTGGATAGCGTGGCACCTCTTCTACTATGTAGCCGTAGGTTGGCATGGTGTGCCGCAATGCGATGGCATAGATGCGGCATTTCTTGTTTTCGTAGACAGTCAACCTGTCGCCTTCGGGGCATTGATTGGAGTCTATCTCTATAAAGTTGATTGCAAAGTTAGGGTGGCTGCCAGCGTAGCGGTTGATGTTTTCGACGGCTTCTTGTATTCCTTTAGGCCCTATGATGGTTAGTGGCGTGGTGCGTCCGCAAAGGTGCATGGTGGCTATCAGTCCGGGCAGTCCGAAAAAGTGGTCGCCGTGCAGGTGTGAGATACATATTACCTCGAAGCCTTGCAGCTTGAGGTGTTGCTGGCGTATCTTGTTCTGTGTGCCTTCGGCACAGTCTATGAGCAGGCGGAAGCCGCGCACGTTAACCACCTGACTGCTGCAGCCGCGCGTATGCAGTGGCAAGGCTGCCCCTGAGCCTAATACTGTTATGTAAAAGTCGCGTTTGATGGCGGTCGTGTTTTAGTCGGCAAAGTATATTAGGTCGCCTGTGCGTGGGTCAAAGAGTGCTTTGAACGACCCTTTGGGCAGCTCTATGGTGGGTCCGAACTGTGCTATAGGCAGTTGTTTTTCTATGGTGAAGAGTGGGCAGGTGATGGTGACGTCGGCCATCTCTGAACGGCGGTATTTGAATGTGTTGCGACCGTTCATGTTGTCTTTGTTAAATAGTCCGAGACGGTATTTTACAAATTTTGTGGCGTTGCGCAGGGTGTTGTCGCAGCGTATGTGGCACCATACCTCCATGGCGTCGCCAGTGTTTTCTGCAACGATGCCTCGTGTGGGCGAGTAGTAGAATAGTACTACCGACTGGCTGTCTATAAGCACTCTCTCGTCTTTGGGCGTGTAGGTGATGCGTATAGTCTCGGTGGTATATTGTCCTATAAATTGTTCTTGGAGCTGTTTTTCTTGGCGGTCGATAAGTTGCAGCAGCAGTTTTATGCCTTCTGGCGTGTATGAGGTCTCAAGCTCGCCGCTTAGCAGTTGTTGACGTCGCTCTTGCAGCTGTCCTATGCGTTCTGCCATGTCTTGCGCTTGTTGACGTTGGCTTCGGCTGTCTTTCTTGCTGGCTATCATCGAGGGATGCCCTGGGTGGTCGAAGCGGGTGTAGAAGGTGTCGCTGCGGTCGTAGAGGTTGTAGTCGTATTGTGGTTCGAGGTTGGTCAGTCGCAAGTCGGCAAGTTCCGACAGCCCGGTCTCCTCCCATTCGTCGCCGTCGCTGGCTGTTATCCCTATAGAGCGTAGCAGGTTGCGCTCGTCGACTTGCAGAGCTATGCCTTTAGGCTGCACAAAGTAGTAGTTCTTGGGGTCTGCCGACACGCGTGTTGATACCTTTATGCCTAATAGGTCGTAGTGTGGCTTGTTCTCTGAACTCAGCATCTCTTGACTGTATTTTGCCATTGTGGCGCCGTCGGTGTTGTAATGCCCAAGGGTGATGTCTACGCAAATGTCGGTGTTTGGCAGTGCGTAAATCAGTCCGCCAGGCGTGGCCATGGTGGGATGCGACCGTACAGGGCGTACTTCGTAACTGCAGCTTGTAATTGTCAGGGCAACGAGTATCGTGGCCAATATATACTGTATTGTTTTCATTTTTCTTTGTGTTTGGGCTTGCAAAAATACGCTTTTTTGTCTTTTTATATATGATTAAGTTAGTAATTAATTGTTTTTTTTGTACTTTTGCACTTTTATTTATGTCAAGTATTGCATCTTGATACTCTTTTTAGATGTTAATTATTAATGTTATATAGATGTCAACTTTTTCTAATCTTTTATTGAAACTTTTTGGCAACAAGGCTCAGCGCGACCTCAAAGAGGTGCAGCCTTTTTTGGATGCCACACTCAGTGTTTATCCTTCTATTCAAGCTCTCGACAACGACCAGCTGCGCGCCAAGACTGTCGAATTCAAGCAGCGTATAGCCTCCAAGATAGAAGAGGAGGAGAAGGAGCTTGCAGAGCTCCGTCTGCGTATTGAACAGGAGTATGACATGCCTGTCGATGAGAAGGAGAGCATATACAAGCGTATTGATGTGTTGGAAAAAGAGAGCTACGAAAAGACTCAAGATGTTCTCAACGAAATTCTCCCAGAGGCGTTTAGCGTTGTCAAGGAGACTGCGCGCCGTTTTGCTGAAAACGACGAGGTGGTGGTTACTGCCACTCAGCACGACCGCGACCTTAGCGCTACGCGCGAGAGTGTGCGTGTCGATGGCGACAAGGCGTTTTTCAGCACAAGCTGGATGGCCGGCGGCAATATGATAAAGTGGGACATGGTGCATTACGATGTCCAGTTGATTGGCGGCGCCGTGCTGCATAGCGGTAAGATTGCTGAGATGGCAACGGGCGAAGGCAAGACTCTGGTGGCTACGTTGCCGGTCTACCTCAACGCTTTGCCTGGCAAGGGCGTGCATGTGGTTACTGTCAACGACTATCTCGCAAAGCGCGACTCTGAGTGGATGGGCATGCTCTTCGAGTTCCATGGCTTGAAGGTGGACTGTATCGACAAGCACGAGCCACACAGCGAGGGGCGCAAGGCCGCCTATCGTGCCGACATCACCTACGGTACTAATAATGAGTTCGGCTTCGACTATTTGCGCGACAATATGAGCCGCAGCCCTGAAGAGCTTGTGCAGCGCAGCCACAACTACGCTATCGTCGACGAGGTCGACTCGGTGCTTATCGACGATGCACGTACTCCTCTTATCATCAGCGGCCCTACTGGCAAGGACGACGACGAACAGGAGTTCTATCGCTTCAAGCCGATTATCGAAAAACTATATAACGCTCAGCGTAATCTCTGCACCACTATTCTTGCCGATGCCAAGAAAGGCCTTGCCACCAATCCTGACCCCAAGCCGGAAGAGGAGCCCGCCAAGCTTCTTTTGCGCGCCTATCGCGGTCTGCCTAAAAACAAGGCTCTTATCAAGTTTCTTAGCGAGACGGGTGTCAAGACTGTTTTGCAACGCACCGAAAACTTCTACATGCAGGAGCAGAACAAGCACATGCACATCATCGACGATGGCCTGTATTTCGTTATCGATGAGAAAAACCGCCAGGTTGAACTGACCGACAAGGGTATGGACTTCTTGGCAGACCTTGGCGAGGACCGCAAGTTCTATCAGTTGCCTGACGTAGGCAGCGAGATTGCCGAGGTGGAGCACAGCGACCTCTCCGATGAGGAAAAAGCATCTAAGAAAGAACAGATATACAACGACTTCGCTATCCAGAGCGACCGCGTGCATACTGTCGATCAGCTGCTTAAGGCTTACACTCTTTTTGAACGCGATGTTGATTATATCCTTACCGAAGACCGTCAGGTGAAGATTGTCGACGAGCAGACGGGTCGTATTATGGAAGGTCGCCGCTGGAGCGACGGTCTGCATCAGGCTGTCGAGGCCAAGGAAAACGCCAAGGTGGAGGCTGCCACGCAGACATACGCCACCATCACCCTGCAAAACTATTTCCGTATGTATAAGAAGCTTGCAGGTATGACTGGTACTGCCGAGACTGAGGCAAAGGAGTTTTGGGACATCTACAAACTCGATGTGGTGGTTATCCCTACCAACCGCCCTATTGCTCGCAACGATATGGACGATATGGTGTATAAGACCAAGCGCGAAAAGTTTGCAGCTGTTATTACCGAGATTGAACGTCTTGTTGCAGAGGGACGCCCCGTGTTGGTGGGTACTACAAGTGTCGAGACCTCCGAACTTCTTAGCAAGATGCTCAAGCTGCGTAAGATAGAGCACAATGTGTTGAATGCCAAACTGCACAAGAAGGAGGCCGACATCGTTGCCGAAGCTGGTGTGGCTGGCAAGGTTACTATTGCTACCAATATGGCAGGCCGTGGTACCGACATCAAGCTCAAGGGCGGTGTTAAAGAAGCCGGCGGTCTTGCCATCATAGGCACCGAGCGCCACGAAAGCCGTCGTGTAGACCGTCAGCTGCGTGGTCGTGCCGGTCGTCAGGGCGACCCGGGCAGCTCTCTCTTCTTCGTCTCGCTCGAAGACGACCTTATGCGTCTCTTTGGCTCCGAGCGTATCGCCAAGGTCATGGACCGTATGGGACTTCAGGAAGGCGAGGTGATACAGCACTCTATGATTACCAAGACCGTGGAGAGGGCTCAGAAGAAGGTTGAGGAGAACAACTTCGGCATGCGTAAGCGTCTGCTTGAGTATGACGATGTGATGAACAACCAACGTACTGTTATCTACAACAAGCGCCGCAACGCACTCTATGGCGACCGTCTCTCTATCGATATCAGCAATACGTTCTACGACACTTGCGAAATGATATATGACGATGCTGTGCAAAATCATGACTTTGAGCAGCTCAAGATGGAGATGATTCGCATCTTCGCTTGCGAGCTCAAGCATGAAGACGGTACCGAGTTTTCGGAACGCGAACTCTTCAATGCCAAGAGAGACAATGCTGTAAAGCAGCTGTATGATTTGACTTTCAACGCTTTCAAACAGCGTATGCAGCGTCTTGCCACGTTGGCTATGCCGTTTATCACCTATTGCAAAGAGAAGACCAATTATCTCAACGTCCTTTATCCTATCACTGACGGTAAAAAGACTCTCAATGTGCCTGTCTCTGTCGCCAAGGCATACGAGTCTAAGGGCAGAGAGATGGAACTGGCTGTAGAAAAATATGTTACGCTCGCTGTTATCGACGACTTGTGGAAAGACCACTTGCGCGAACTCGACGACCTCAAGACCAGCGTGCAGAATGCCTCCTACGAGCAGAAAGACCCGTTGCTTATCTATAAATTCGAGTCTTTCGGTCTCTTCGAGAAGATGCTGCTCGAAGTCAACCGTCAGATTTCTTCTTTCCTCAGCCGTGCCCAGCTCCCTGTGCGCAACGAGGATGAGATAAAGGAAGCTCGTCGCGAGCAGCCTGCCGACAAAAACCTTCGCACCTCGCGCGAGGACGCTATGCAACGTGCCGCCAACCAGCGCACTGCACCGCAGCAGAAGCCTCAGCCGGTGCATGTCGAGAAAAAAGTCGGTCGCAACGACCCATGTCCTTGCGGCAGTGGCAAGAAGTACAAAAACTGCCACGGTCGTGCAGAAAATGAAATCTAATCGAATGATGTTAGGGTCTGCTAATAATTAATTGGCAGACCCTTTTTTTGAATTAATTAAGTATGTCGTCGCTTTTGTATAATCGAGACTTTACTCCTAATCATATAACATCTCTTCGTAACGATGAGATATTTGTCTTTGGCAGCAATATCCGTGGCATGCATGGCGGTGGGGCTGCAAGGTATGCCCATGCTCATTTTGGTGCCGAGTGGGGTGTTGGCGAGGGATTGACGGGGCAATGCTACGCTTTGCCTACAATGGAAGGCGGCGTTGACTATATTGGCGAGAAGGTGCAGAACTTTCTTGCTTGCGCCGCCCAGCATCCAGAGATGACGTTTCTTGTTACGCCTGTCGCCTGCGGCATTGCTGGTTTCACCCCCCAGCAGATAGCCCCTTTGTTTGTCGAGGCCATCGATATGCAGAATGTCTTGCTCCCTAAGAAGTTTGTGAGTGTTATAGAGTCCTTGCTGTGAGGCTGCGGTATTTAGCCCATATTGCGTCGGATAACTCTTCTATATCGCAATCAATCAGTTGGGCTGCAGTCTGGTAGATTTGATGTATGTCTGTGTCGCTGTCGTCGGTCTCAAGCAGAAACTCCCCTTTGCCAAGTTTTTTTACACATTCTTGTACTTTGCTGTTGGTTGTAATGTGTCTTCCTATCGACAGCTCTATGCCCTCCTTGCGTAGCATCTCGGCTTGTGGTATGCCACCGCAAAAGCCGTGCAGTACCCATGGCAATGCTGGATGCTGGCGTCGTAGGGCTATCAGTTCCGCTTGACATTTCACGCAGTGTATCACTATGGGCTTGTGTAATCTTTCGGCAATCTCTATCTGCTGCTCAAATGCCTCTGCCTGACGTTCTATAGATGCGCCTCGCAGTCTGTCTATACCGCATTCGCCCACCCATTCTATGCCTTCCCAGCGCTTGTCGTCGATTGCCGGCACCATCACCGTCTCTGTGTCCCAAGGGTGTATGCCAAAGCTTCGTGGGGTTACAACGTTAATAGGTGTAACTCGGTGTGTATGGAAATCAAGAATAATCATCTTTGTATGCAAAAAATTGTTTATTTTTGCAAAAATTCTTAAACATTAGTATTATGAAACGAAAAACTGTAGTAGTTGTTGAAAAAATCCTTACCAACTTATCGGTGGTGATGTTATGTATATTTGGTCTATTGGCAGTTTTGGCGGTGTTTGACGGTATCTTTGAATGGGATATGTTGTCAGATGATGGTAAGATGGCATTAGGTATCTTTTCCGCCCTTCTTTGTATTTTTATTTTTTTGGCTGTTATGATTAGTGCTATTCTCAAAGTTTCACGTATTGCTGACCATATAGAGTCTATAGTAGAACAGAGGAAAGAAGATAGCAAGAATATTGCTAAGATAATGGAACAGCTTGCTAAACAAAACAATCAAGATGTAACTAATAGTGAGCAGTAATCACGTTGCCGTTATTACAAAAAAGGGTAGGCGGCTCATAGAGCCATCTACCCTTTTTTGTGTCAATGTGTGTGATTATCGTTTCTTCAGACTTAGTATCTCGCGAGCCTCGTCGCTGCTTGCCACCTCTCTGCCGAGAAGTTTGGCCATGCGGACCACTTTGTCTACCAGTTCGCCGTTCTCCTTAGCCAGTACGCCGCGCTCAAGGTAGAGGTTGTCCTCAAAGCCTACGCGCACGTTGCCGCCCATCACTATTGTAGGGGCAGCCATCGTGAAAGCGTAGCGGCCTATGCCGGTGCTTGTCCATGTGCTGCCTGCTGGTATGTTGCGCACCATCCAGCACAGGTTGTCGACAGTGGCTGGGGTGCAGCCGGGCACGCCAAGCACAAAGTTGAACTGCATGGGGTCGCCGGGCACCTGCCCTTTGCGTGCCATATTGAGCACCGTGTCGAGATGTCCCATCTCAAAGCATTCGTATTCGGGCTTTATGCCACGCTCTATCATGCGTTTGCCAAAGGCCCGCATTATAGGCATGGTGTTCTCAAACACATCGTCGCCAAAGTTGCAAGTGCCACAGTCGAGGGTCGCCATCTCTGGCACTGGCGTGGTGTCGGTGCTTTCAAGACGCTCGTCGGGTGTCATGCCTACTGCTCCGCCAGTCGAGGGGATAAGGATAACGTTGGGACACTCTTTCAAAATGGCCTCGGTGCATTCTTGAAAACGTTCGCGGCTCTGGGTTGGCGTGCCGTCGTCATGTCTCACATGGAGGTGTACGATGGCTGCTCCAGCGTCTACGGCGCTCTTGGCCTCGCGCACTATCTCTGCCACGGTGTAGGGGACGGCAGGGTTTTGCTCTTTGGTAACTTCTGCTCCGCAGATTGCGGCGGTGATGATGAGTTTTTGCATATCGTATGGATTTTTGTATTATTTTTGTTTTGCGAATTGTAAGATGCAAAAGTAGCAAAAAAAAATGTATTTTTGCAAAAAAATATCATATCTCGTGTTTTTGCTTGTGTGGGTGATTGTTATTGTGTTACTTGCCAATGCTTATCCTTGGTGTCGACCCCGGTACCCGTATTATGGGCTATAGTCTCTTGCAGACCGACCCTGCGCCCTCTCTTGTAGAGATGGATGTCTTGTATCTCAAAGACATCGACGACTACAACGAGCGTGTCCGGTCGTTGTTCTTCTCTATGGGCCAGATTATGGATACCTTTCATCCCGACTTCCTATCTATCGAGGCACCCTTTTTTGGCAAGAATGTGCAGTCGATGTTGAAGCTTGGACGTGCTCAAGGGGTTACTATCGCCGCCGCCATGGCTCGCGACATACCTTTTTGCGAATACGAGCCAGCTTCTATCAAGCAGTATATCACTGGCAATGGCAGAGCCACCAAGGAGCAGGTCTTGGCTATGCTGCAGGCGCATCTCAATATCGACCTGCAACCGAGCTATCTCGATGCTACCGATGCTCTCGCCGCCGCCTATTGTCATTATCTTGTTGCTTCCAATCCTTTGGCGGACAT
>JAZRVD010000082.1:0-1575 GCA_045598945.1 Bacteroidales bacterium
ACTCACGAAAATGGCAGACTCACCACCTGATAACACAAAAGGATAATAATAGGTGGCTTGCCTAAAACACAAGTATAGCTTAATTTCTTATTATCAATGGATTAAACTATACGGTTTGTGATTTAGCGGACAGTAATATAAAGAAAAGTACGACGACTTGTGTGTGCAAGCCGTCGTACCTGTGTTGTATTATACAATTATATTATGCGAGATTTTTGAGTATTTCGAGTGTCAGATCCCAGAACATCTGTACTGTGCGTATCTCTATTTTTTCATCAGGAGAATGTACTCCGCGCAATGTTGGACCATAGCTGACCATGTCCATCTGTGGGTATTTCTCTCCTATCAGTCCGCATTCAAGTCCGGCGTGTATGGCACGTACTATTGGCTCGCGGTTGAACATCTTGCGATATGTCTCTACGGCTATGCGTACAATTTTGCTTTTGGGGTTGGGAGTCCAGCCTGGATAGCCGCCACCGTGAGTAACTTCTGCACCTATCATTCTAAATGTTGCCTCTATTTTTTGCATTGCCGCTTTTTTTGCACTCTCTACGCTGCTTCGTTGCGATGTGGCTATATGTATTGTGTCGTCGCTCATCTTTATCGATGCAAGGTTGGTGGATGTCTCGACAAAGTTCGGTATTTCCCGGCTCATGTCCAATACTCCGTGTGCGCAAGCCAATAGTGCGTCTAATAAGTTGCGTTGGATCGTTGTGTTGAGGACTGCGGTTGGCATGTCGGCAGCAACTGTCTCTATTTGCAACTTTGGCTCGGTACTGCGATATTCAAAGCGTATGTCGTTGCCAATGCTTTCCACCATTTTGAGCATTTTTGTTGCTTTGTCAGAGTCTACTGTTATTGTCGCCGATGCTTCGCGTGCTATGGCGTTGCGGAGGTTGCCTCCGTTGATAGTAGCAAGGTTGATGTTGTAGCTCTCCGCAGCATTCCAGAGTATTCTGGCGAGCATTTGGTTGGCGCAGCCGAGTCCTTTGTTGATGTCGTCGCCGGAATGGCCGCCTTTCAACCCTTGTACTTTTATGGTGTATGCCTTTTGATTGGCTGGTGTAGCGATGGTGGTGTATGGCAGACGTATTGTTGTGTCGATGCCGCCAGCACACCCTATGCAGAACTCTCCCTCGTCTTCGTCGTCAAAGTTGAGGAGCATTTTGCTTTTTAGCCATTTTTCATTGAGTCCGTCGGCTCCAGTGAGACCTGTCTCTTCGTCTACAGTGAAGAGTGCTTCGAGTGGACCGTGTATTATCTCTTTGTCGTCGAGTATTGCCAGTATGGCGGCTACGCCTATGCCGTCGTCTGCCCCTAATGTCGTGCCGTCGGCTGTCAGCCATTCGCCGTCAAGGATGGGCTGTATGGCGTCTGTCTCAAAGTTGAATGATTTATCGTTGTTTTTTTCGCATACCATGTCTATATGTGCCTGCAGGCATATTGGTGTGGCGTTTTCATGTCCTGGTGTGGCTGGTTTGCGTATCAGTACGTTGCCAAGGGCGTCGCTGAGGGTCTCGAGGTTTCTTTCTTGACCGAACTGTTGCAGGTATGCCGATATCTTTTCTTCATGTT
>JAZRVD010000083.1:0-29204 GCA_045598945.1 Bacteroidales bacterium
TCAACGACATCATAGGCCGTATGCCCTACATGACAAAGGCATCCGCAGATGATCTTGTGCCATTGTTGCCACAAAACTGGAAAACGACGCATCAAAACGCGGAGTAAAACGGCAAATAGCCAAATGAAAAACATGAACAGCCACATTTCTGCAAAGGAATGTGGCTGTTTTTTGCCTGTTTATACAGTGTACTTCATCGGGTGCTTACATTTTACTTTGCGACTCATTAAAAAAAACTTGTTGCTCATATAAAAAGACACCACTACGGACGAAATTATCGCCTGTAGTGGTGCATAAGTTACATAAATAATATCTCTATCAAGTGGTGGCTACGCCTTGCCCCCCCCTTTTAATATACTGATTTTGCGATAGTTAAACATACATTACAACACTAATATATTTTGTAAAAATACGAAAAAAAATATTACTATCTACTAAAACTTTTTGATAAAAAAACAAAAGAAAGACTGATTACATTTTATGGAGTCAGCCCAAATAGTTACCTTTGCTTTTGTCAGACTCGTTCATACTGGCTCCCAGCTATTACAACAACAATGAGTTTTAGCGGACAGTTATAATCTAATATAAACAATACGAAGATATAAGCCAAAGTTTTGTCAATCACATCGAAATAACATAAAAACAGCTATGCTTTTGCTCCTTTTTGCGGAATGATAAAAGAGAGCAGTATAGAGCCTGCGAGTATGCCAAGAATGATACCTAACGAGCCCATGGTGGATATGGCAAAGCCGAAGAACTCATGAGCTATCATCTTGAAGCCAATGAAGCACAGCAGGCAGCCCAAACCATATTTCAACAGCCAAAATCTGCCAGTTATCTCTGCCAAGAGGAAGAACAGCTGACGCAACCCCATGACAGCAAAGATATTGGAGAAAAAGACTATAGAAGGCTCTGTGGTTACCGAGAACACAGCAGGTATGCTGTCGACAGCAAAAATGAGGTCGGAGAACTCTATGACCAGCAGCACCAAGAAGAGAGGAGTGATACAGCGACGGTCGTCTTCGTGTACAAAGAAGTCATGACCGTGCATCTTGTTGGTAACAGGAAAATGTTTGCTGGCAAAACGTACCATAGGATGGTTGGCAGTGTCCACCTTCTCGTCGCCTTTGTCGAGAAACATCTTCACACCGCTATATAACAGTATAACGCCAAAGATAGCGAGCACCCAGCTAAAACGATGTATGAGTGCACCAAGAGTGAAAATGAATACAAAGCGCATAACAATGGCTCCCAGCACGCCCCAGAACAACACACGATGGTAATAAGCCTTGTTGATGCCAAAACTGGCAAAAATCATTATCATCACAAAGATATTGTCGATAGAGAGCGACTCCTCGAGGAAATAGCCAGCAAGGAACTGCTGCGAGGTCTCATGGCGGTAGATGTCCAAAGCCTGTTCGAAAGACATATCCGGAGAGATGGCCTTGCCAATCTCCGTTCCGCTGACAAGAGCCATAAGGTCGTCCATAGAGGAAATGCCATGCACCCACTCGGCACGAAAATAGAGCATTGCGGCAAAGCCCATAGCTATACCAACCCACACACATGTCCAGACAAGCGACTCACGCATCGACACCACATGGTCTTTCTTGTTGAAGACAAAGAGGTCGAGGACAAGCATCGCAATAATGAATAAGATGAAAAAGAAAAAGAATGTCATAATTAACTAAAATAAAATCATTATTCTTTATGCTGATTTTTCAACATTTCTTCCATTCTATCTATCTGTTGTTGCATTTTTTCAAGATGATCGAGAATTTCATCATTATTGTCAGCCACCATAGCGTCAACAAAAACAGAATTGAGCAGCGACATGCCCAAAATACAACACAATAGCAAAATGACGCTAAAAAAGATACGGACAATATGAGACCAACTACCACCCATAACGGAAGCAATGGTATCAGGTATTTCGTTCCACCCTTCACCAGTAAACACCCTAAAAATAGAATACAGACTGTCCCACGGCGTACCGAACATCTCAGGCACATACTTTCCAAAAAAAGAACAGCACATCAAAGAACATATAAACATTACTAACACCAAACCAACTATCAAACCAAACGACTCGCGTAAAGCGAGTGCAAAATTACTAACAATTCTTGTAAATCCAGGAAAAAAATGAAAAAGTCGGAAATAACGCATCACCCTCAACAGACGCAACACTAAAACAACACTTGAATTAGTAAACAAATCAGGGAAGAAAAAGTAAGCCAAGGAAGGCAACGAAAGTACAACTAACATACCGTCAAAAACATTCCATCCCTTCGTCCAATACCCTTTCAAACCATACACCCTATGCTTGACAATCATTTCGAACAAAAAAAACAGCGTACAAAATACATCAAGGTCATCAAGCCATGGAATACCAACGCCACACTGCAACAATAATATACATAAAGTATTGAGAAAAATAACCGAAAGAATTATTTTTTCATTCAGAAACAACTTTTTAATCATATACCTTTCATTATTAAACAAACAATACTACTATAATCCAGCTACCTGAGCAATGTTACCATGCCACGATGAGTAATACACTCAGCATTAGGCACCTCAACACTATAACGTACAACCCAAATATATGCACCTTGCGGACAAGGCTCGCCAGAAGGCAATGCGCCGTCCCACTCAGCAGAAGGGTCATCGGTATGGAATACCAGCAGACCTTGGCGGTTGTAGACATACAGCGAATAGTGTTCCACACCCTCGACATAGACACGGAAACGGTTGTTGTCGATACGTCCAGGTGTGAATACATTGGGAGCAAAAAAGTCATGACTATATATGGGTATGACATGAGATGCCGTGTCGAAACATCTATCGTAGGCGGCGACAAGCTGCACCAATACGGAGTCATGGTCATGATTGACCGTGTAATGCAAGGTGTCGCCACTGCCTGACGCATAGCCGTCGACCATCCAATAATGATCTTTGTCGCCTTCGCACTGCGAGAGAGCAGCAAAGCTAAGATACTGGCGAGTAAGATAACGAGGCGAATATACAAAACGTGCCGTGGGGGCGTGCAACTGTGGCAAATATATCTCGGCATGCTCCATACACGAGAGCACCCCAGTGTATTGCGTCAGCAGCGAGACTACAGAGCCCTCGCCCACATTGCCGGTAGTAATAGCAGGCAAAGAAAGCGAGAGGGTGTCGAGATAGACATCTGGCGACGCCCACCCTATCCATTCTCCACAGCCTGAAGCAGTAAGAGTATAGGTGTTTTCACGACAATGTGGCTCGACATTGATAGTAGGAGTGAGAGCCTTGAGTCTATGAAGTTGCAACGACACCATGCTGTCGCAACCGTTGGCGGCACTACGCACAAGAACACTATCGACCGATGAGGAGAAAGACCTGCCTTCGAAGAGATAGGTATCGCCATAACAGAAACTATCTAAATATTCTGTATAGACAGTAGAATTTACCGTAAGGCTAAGGTACACCACGCTGTCGCACCCATAACGGTTAGTAAGAACAGAAAACACCGACGAGTCGGAAATAGAACTACGATATACATTATTGTCTATCCACCTTAAGCTATCGCAGACAACATACTTTTGCACAGTGCTATCTTCTGGCTTCACCACTACGACAAGCGACACCAGACTATCGGCACCATAAACATTACTATACAGTTTGCGAACACGCAGCGTATCGAAAATATGATTGCTTACCCCACTCGACGATAAAAGAATATTGTGCCAAGTATACGGCAACGCAGAGTAGCACAGCGAGGTGTCTAAAGAGGTATACTCGTTGTTGTACACCACCAACGAATAAGATAGCAAGCTGTCGCAACCATAAACATTGGTAAGACGAAACAGCGTGTCTTGCACCGAAGTATATAAAGCTGTGTCGCCAACGTGTGCCGGCAGTTCGTTCTGCACCAGTATTTGTTGTAGTTCTGAAGAAGAAGAACGATAGAAATAGACAAAATAAACAATCATACTGTCCTCGCCATGCGAAGCGCTAAAGATGTTGTTGTGGGAATCAATCACAGGCAAGTGCTGCGAAGCATAAGAAGGATTGTTGTAAAAAATGTATCCATGCCATTCTAATGGATCGAAGTGATCGCAAAGTACGGTATCTATAGTATCAAAGATATTGTACCACACATGCAGGGAATATCTCACCAAACTGTCACATTCGGATCCTATGTCGTAGTGAAAAGCCGTGTCGTTAATAGCATGGGTGAAATATTTACCATTAAACGAACGAGGCAGCATGGACTCTATACATGTATCGTATGCAAACGACTGGACAGAGAACTTGGCGTTGAGGATAACATGTACCATACTGTCGCAGCCATACTGCGATGAGAGATGAAACAGCGAATCGAAATCCGTTGTGTAGACTTCGCCACGATAGAAATACCCCTCATTGGAGCAATAAGCGTCGGATATTACAGTAGAATAATTAGGATGCTCTGTTACAGAAAGGATATATACCGTATCTGCCACTATACCTGGCACTGAATGAATAGCATTGAGAGGAAGCATAGAGACAAATCTGGTACAAGAAATAAGCGTGTCTGCCGAGAGCGACGGGATGCTATCCACTTTCAAGTTGTTCCACTCTATAGTTTGGTTGCATAGCGATGTGTCGAGCCGTACAGTGTCGTTGGTCAAGATCACGAGCGAGTACGACATTACAGTATCGCACCGCATAGCCTTGTTGAGCGACATCTTGTCTAATGGCGGCACACGCAACAAGGTATCGGTATTGGCAAGATGTGTAACACCGTAGCGAGTCCACGGCAGCATACGCTCCACTATGGTGTCAGCAAGCTGTGCCATAGGATAATCGGCGACATGAAGTTCTAAAGAAATGACACTATCGCAGCCATTGACATCTGTACTCTTGTTGACGTATGTGTCGGCATCATGGCGATAGGCACCATCGAAAAAGAGTGAGTCGTAGGAGCAGATAGTATCGACGACAAGACTGCTATACGGCTGATGAACGACGACAGGTATAAATATAGGCTCCATAATACAGCCATCATTGTTGACAGGTGTACATTTGACGACAACACTTCTCGACGGAGCGAAATAGTACATATCGGTACTTGTTGACAACAGCACCGACGAGGTGTCCCATCTTGCCGACATAGCATCGGAGAGTTGCATCCAGAGACTATCGCCAATACATATATCGGTAGAAGAGGAGCTGATAGAAGGACGAGCGGCATCGAAGGTAATGTCGATAGTGTCGCGCAAAGTGTCGGTACAATGGTCAGCACCAATGCCAGCCACAAGAGTAATGACATATCTGCCTGGAGATGTATATACAGCCGTAGGGCTGAGCTCGTCGGAGGTTGCACCGTTGCCGAAGTCCCAATGCGAGGTCTCGCAACGCTCATGTGTAGGCAGAGGAGTGACACCATCTGTGGAGACAAAACTGCTGTTGCTTAGCTTGACATGATGCGCACAGTCGAATATAGTATCGCGATAAGAGAAACTTGCTACAGGATAGCGCTCACCAGCGAAAGCCGAGATAGTGAAACTACATTCGGGATTTTCTATAAACGACACCTCGCAGAGATAGGTAACACTATTGTCAGAGAGAACAGTTATAGACCTGTCGTTGGAGAAAGTCTCGCTGCTATTAGACTTAGACCACTTGTAGTTAAAACCAGCCGGAGCCGTGAAGGTAATACTCTCGACCGAGCCGCACTGTTCGCTCTCAAAGCGCTTGACACCGCAGCTGAGAGTAAAATAAGCATAGCCGTAATGACTACCTTCGTCGCAATCGTAGGTAGTTAGACGAATACGCACAGTGGTGTTGGCGTATGCGCTGAGGTCGATGCCCACAGTAGTCCAGTCTTTCCACAGCACATGGTTGTCAGCCTCGTTCCAGCCCAACGAGGCATTACTGACGAAGTCAGCCGCCGAGCAGTCGGGATCGATAATACGATTATTCTCGTCGAGCAACTGGATACGGAAGCGAGGCTGGCGAATGTCGAGATGCGCCGGATTCTGCAGCACCGCAGCATAGCGCAGTACTATAAAGTCGAAACTCTCGGTATCAACAAAGAGCGGATAGGTTATACTTTCAGCTTCAGGAGAATTGAGACAAGTGCCCCAGTTGCCCAACCTAACAGAAGCACTTTCGCCAAGAGGTATGGTACGCAAGAGTCCGCCAGTACGAGGGTCGCGCTCGGCAGTGTCGGTATGCACAGTGTGATGGCTCAAAGGACTGTCGGAGCCATAGTCTACCACACCAGAGACAAGATATGGATTAGAATATGTACCAAAGGTGCATGCTACAGAGCTCTCATACAGATTGGTAGGATCGACACACGAAGAAGAGACAGCAGGGACATGAATATACAAGGTATCGCTATATAAATTATCGCACACAGGCACAGAATCCCATGTATGACATGCCACCTCAACATTAAACTGATAAGCCGACAATGGAATCAATCCACTAATAGACATAAAAGTATCTGTTGTATAATAAGAATGAAAACCTCTTATGTCGGAGTACTGTACTGAGACATTAGGATGTCCCAAAGTGTGCCACAAGATAGAAGTTTCGCCGTCGCCGACATACGTCATTGCCACATCGCACACACCACAAGTGTCGATAGCAAAACGATCAATTTCTATACTCTCGCCAACAGCACTACTATAGCTGCGCAAAACAAGACGGTAGGTACTATCGTACTCTTCATTGATGACATACGACATCTGTTGCCAACAATTTGACGCATCATTATAAAATCTTTTCAAGAGATGATAGTCAGACTCGTCATCATGCATAACACCTAATTCAAGATACGAACCTACGGCATTTGTCGACCGCATAGCAAACGACACCGCAATATCATGCAACGGCAAAGCACTAAAGTCATGCTCGTCAAAAATGACAGGCAGACGCAAAGTCTGATAATTGCTGGACCCATGATAAAACTGCATCAACTGCGAGCCATTGACATCTACCACCGACGGCGATGCATATCCTGAAAGATTGGATGATGTAGACTTGCGCCACCACCCTTTCGGTATGCTATTGAGCGACAGCGTATCCCACGCCACGCAATAAGGCAAAGCAATGGCACCAGGCATAACAATCTGCGCTCCATTTCTACATGATGGCGTAAGAGTGTCGGGATGAACAAAATAAGTATATATACCATTCGGCTCAAAGCCACACAAGGTATCGGCAAAAGATGTGATATGATAATACGAGCCTTCGCCCTGTGCCTCTGCCTTGCCACAAAACTCTACCCAATAATTAGCAGGTGCCGCAACCTCCGTTTGTTGAAACGCGACACATTGATGATTGACAGCCATAATGGCTGGAAATGGAGCAAAATCGAGATAAAGGTCGTCAATATATGCATAATATGAATACTGACCTTTAAGACGAATAGCCAGATAGCATCTACCATTGTTGCGTCCATCAATATTTAATGTAAAGATTTTAGAAGAGTAAGTAGAAGAAAGAAAAAAGGTAAAGATAGGCTCAAACGAAGCAGTATCGGATGGAGAAACGACTGTGCCAATCTCCAATCCCTGAGAAGTATGACTGCCATATACAGTCATCGTTAACGAAGCTTTAGACAGTTGAGCACTATCGAGATATGGCAAGACGACCATCTTTTCCGTGCCTTTACTGCATTGCATATACAAAGCCTTATCGTTGGAGCCCGTGCGAGTGCCATTGTCTATAGCAAGCGAAGGCATCTCAACACTACTGTTGACAGAACTATATGCATTCCACATCACGGGCAAAGAACTTGTAACGGGCACATTGTCGAAATTTTCACAATATGGCAACGAGAACATAGGCTGAGTAATTGGCGACTGACAGCTTGACTTGTCAGGCAAAGCAGAGAAATAAAAATCATAGCCTATATTTTTATCCAACCCTTTAATGGTATCAGGCGAAGCGTCAATAGGGACAACCTGACCAGTGCCTGGCACAAAACCTTGCATGCCATACTCTACATAATAACGATTATGACGACTCATGTCTGCCTGTACAACCGCCACAGTATTATACCTGACAACAGAAGGTTCTTTGTAGTCCTGTACGACAACATTACTTATCCACGAATTGTAAATATAACTACTGCTGCCATTTTGCACAACACTACTCCCACCACTTGCCTTCAATGCAACAAAACGTCCAATACCTTTATACGTTTTGAAACTTACATGCGCTTTGACAGACTCCATTGCACCTGTAGACGCTAAGGTAGCTACAGACTTAAAAGAGCTGTAGTCATAAGGATCATCCATAACACCAACCGTTATCCTTGACCCTCCATAATAGTCGAAATAAAGTTCAAGATTTCGCAAACTGTCCACATTAAGACATGGCAAAATAATATAAAAAGAATTACTACCGACATCTCTCAACTTTAGTGCCTGTTGTGCCGCATCGTATGTATAATAGCTTTTAGCATTAGCAGTGTTGACGACCCACTCTTTGGGCATACCGCTAAAAGAATGGCAATAATGCAAAGTATCTGACATCATAGTTTTCAATTGATAAGGGAAACAGATAGCACTTGCAGAGAGCGATGGACGGTAATAGAAATCATATACAGTAGTGTCAGCGAGACTGTCTATCACTTGCCATGCCTTGTCGACCCTCACCAATACGCCCTCGCCAGGCATGAAACCTTTCGGACCATACTCTACATAATAAGGCTTTGAAAGCACCTCTTCCGTAGCATTTTTTAGCGGCGACAAGCTTTGGCTCACCATAATCCTGTTATGATCCACCAAGCGGATAAACGGTGCACGATAGCCATAAAGCAATAATAGATTAGAGATAGTAGAGCTAAAATTAAAAGCCCTAAAAGCAATGTAGCATCCAGAACCATCGTACTGACTGAAATCGACAGCCACTTGACGCGTCTTATAGTCTTTGTAACAACTCGTCAAAGTCAATGGGACAAATGTTAAAGGGTCTGCCCAATTGGTCATCACCCCAACTTGCAGACACGAATCGCCATACATATCGAACGACAGTTGCATATTACGCAATGACTCGTTATCAATATAAGGGAATACAAAATAGTTGGGAGCTATATTTGACGAAACAATCATCTCATGCCGTGCACTTGACCACGACACGGGATTATAAGCATGACATCTGTTGATAAAGGCAGAGGTAGAAAAATCTTCGCACAGCACAACGCTATCAGAGACACCTGATGAAATATAAATCGACGAAACAAATAGAGATTGTGGCGTGCAGTTCAACGGCATACCATTTTCATCGCACATATAGAAATCATATAGCACACCTGCGTCTAAATTGTCTATAACTTGATACCTGTCCTCTATCTTGACCCTCGTGCCTGTTCCAACCACAAAACCTTGCCTACCATACTCTATATAATAAGGCAACAACATATTAACATCAGACTCGATAGCAATCCTATTGCCATCTATCTGATAATACAGAGGTTCGCTTTGCTTGGTAACGGACATTTGAAGTATCCTGCACCTTCCATCATAGTAACGCAATGCAATAAATTTGCCTGTACCAACATACGATTCAAAATTGATAGAATGAACATTATAGCCATCTTGCTGTATAGCAGAAAGCCTGGCTACTGGCACAAAAGTAGCAAGATTCTGACGGTCGGTCATAACACCAACCTCCATAATGCCTAACCCTCCAACAACGATATTTAGCACCATATCTTGCACACTGCCATTTAACACTGGCAACGCCATATACAAGTCTGTATCTACATTATAATTGCATGTAAGCCTAATTTCATTACTCTGCATTAGCACCCTCTTTGTTGAATTGGTATACCACCCTTCGTACAACTGACCAGAACGAGGCTGCAAATTGGTATTGCAATACGGCACATCGCTTCTATGTGTAGTCGTAATAATATGCGGGTGACAGCCATCATCCACCATGTCAGCTGTCTTACGATAGATACTGTACGTCTTGTCGTAGCCAAGTTCTGAAATAGTGGTCTCCCTTGATTCGATATACACCAGCCTACCATTACCAGGCGTTACACCTTCTTCACACAACTCTATATAGAACGGCGAGAAAACATCATCATCAACCAAAACCTTCAACACATCTGCATCGACCAATCCATAATGCGGTTCAGCACCACAATAAAGTCCAATATCATTAAAATAGTACTCTCGGTCAGCATTTTTATACATCACAATGTACCTGTAATTACGTAAGGTATCATGCAAAGAGACATCGTAACGGCGCTTTACATCGTTGACATACACATTCTTCACATACTTTACACCACCCGTTTTGTAAGGATTGTTGGTTACACCTATACGCAAGAGATTGCCATCATCATTGGAATAATTTGTCCACGCCTCAAAAGACAGATGTACATTTTCCACATTCTCGCCCTCTACCATCGGCAGCACCATATACCTTACATAACCATACGTAGAAGTATATCTCGACATATACACATCGTAAGTAGATGTACCAAACGCCACCCCACTACCATTATACCAATTATCTGGACTTCCTTGTTGCGACACATTCAGACAATATGGCATAGCTACCGCCGATCTGGTAGTAAACGTAAGCAACTTGTCATCGGCATCACCCATAGGGCTGCATTCAGCGCCTATATAGAAATCATACTGGGTGTTAGACTTTAGACCTGTAATATGCTGACCATTGCCGAGCTTGATGGTAGTACCTGTACCGCGGGCAAAGCCATGCACACCATACTCCACCGTTGCCGAATCGCCCACAGAGAGGTCGATAGCAAACGTAGCGCCATCGGCAGAGACTTCGCTATACGATGCTGACTTTACACGACAATAGTCAAGGATGACATTATCGATAGCTACAAACGTGCCACTATAGGGCTGCATGCCCTGCACCATACGAAAAGCAATGTATTTGCCACCGCACTGCTCCTTCTTAAACTCAATATTATATCTATACCAGCCATATCCTGAAGCAACAAGCGTATCTATTGGCACAAAATTGTTGCCATTCTCATTTTTGTTGTCGCATACACCTATCTCTATCTTTGAGTTGATATAATAGCCATAAAACAAAAAATCGAGATACATGTCCTTGTCGGCAGGCAGCAGCCAGCCAATGGTCAAAGATGTGTGCGGGGCATCGTTGTTGCTACCGCAGCCAAAATACATGGAATTGCCTGAATAACTCCATTGAGATTCTATATGAGGCTTGTTGCCATTGTCGAAATTGCACCACGCCACCCAGCAATCGGGCAGTACATTGTTGCCAGATGTATAGTCATCGAAAGACTCTTCTAAAGACAATACCTCGCCACACTCTTCCTGCGCCTCTGCTGCATACGGAACACAGCAGCAAACAGCCACTATCACCCAACACAATAGTCTATAACTAAACTTCATATTGCTCTTCTAAATTATTTCTTTGTTATACTCTATTCTTTTACCAAAAACAGTAGCAATTATTATCTTAATATCTACCCAGAAAGAATAATGCTCGTAATAATACTTGTTTAGCCTCACCTTGTCGGGATAGATGACATTGTCGTTATACCACACCGCCAGTTGCTCATCAGTCATCGTAACATTGTCGGCAGGAATAGGCACGACATCCACACCGCCACGCACTTTGGCTACATATTCGGCTATAAGCTCTTCTTCGTGGCGGTACTTCATAGTGGCTGGTCCAGTTATGCCCGGACGAAGCCGCAGCACCACTTTGTCGGTGCCTTGCAACATGTCGGCATAGCCAGGCACATCGGGACGAGGCCCAACAAAGCTCATATTGCCCACCAAGACATCCCACAACTCAGGCAGTTCATCTAACTTATATCTGCGCAACACCACCCCAAACAATGTTACACGGCTCTCGCCTGCCACACTTACAGAGGTGCCACAATGATCGACTTTCATTGTTCGAAACTTATGACACTTGAACAACATGCCGTCCTTGCCAACGCGGCGCTGTACAAAAAAGACTGGTCCGTCCGGCATCTTCACCTTTACAAGAACAGCCACCACCGCCAATAACGGCAACAGCAACAGCAATCCAACAAACGCCACTATTCTATCGAAAACATATTTAAGTATCATACTTGTCCTTTACGCCTTTTTTACATAAAAAAGTTTTTTATACACTCCACATACCATATTGACACACGTTAATACAAACGAAGAAAGTTGCCCCCTGCCTTCAACATCTCTAAACAGACGGTAGTGCCACCCTATCAGCGTCAACAGTCCCTTGTTGCTAACACTGTTGCCACGTCCAGAACGATAGCGTGCCAACGTCTCGTTCAGCAAATAGCAATCCATCTTCCTGCACAGATGCAGCCACATGGCATAATCGTTATTGACCTTGATAGGCGTT
Organism: Bacteroidales bacterium; assembly: GCA_045598945.1. GTDB lineage: Bacteria > Bacteroidota > Bacteroidia > Bacteroidales > P3 > Colimorpha. Next base: position 12,358 of record JAZRVD010000083.1, read on the forward strand.
ATCTGAAGCAGTCCGAAGTACTCTCTGTCGTACATCACCGTCAGGCAGCCCATCCAGCAATAGCAATACATGCCTGTCTTGCCTATCTTTCTGGGACCCGACACCATCACACCACGAGCCTTGCCACATTCGTCCATCTCGCTATAGCCAGTATAAGAGAAACAATAGCTATTATCGACCATAAAACATAACTGCCTCTCAAGCTTGCACGGCTCCCATTGGTCGTCGGAGTCTAAAAAAGCCACCCACCTGCCCTTTGCCTCACATAACGCCCTGTTCCTACTGACAGCGGCGCCGCTGTTCTTCTCGTTGCAAAGCAGACGTATGCGGCTATCGTCTACTGCAACAGACTCTATTTCAGCAATCGAATTATCTGTCGAACAGTCGTCTACAATTATCATCTCCCAATTAGTATAGGTCTGCGCCTGAACAGAAAGAATAGTTTCTTTCACATATCTTGCACAATTCCAATTGGGAGTAACTATCGATACCAAGCCGTAATCTTTCATAATAACATCATCTTTTTTGTCGTGCAACATACTCCATCTCCAACAAAGCTCGCACACTGCCTATCTTCACCCATCTTCGCAAAGGCATCAGCACGACAACAGCAACCTTCAGCCACCATCTGTAATGAACATCTATATGGCAATACGCTTTGCGAAAGTTGAACTTGTCTATCAAAAACGGCTGTATGTTGGAGTGATTGGTCAACGACCTTGCACCATCATTTACATAACGCACCCTATTGTCGCCACTCAGATAGTACCTGTTCATCTCATATATCAAGCCATAGTAGGCATACTCTTTCTGATATTCGGGCAGCGCCTTCATGGTGCGATACTCGCAACTCTCGGCAGTAACAGCATTCATAGAAAACGCCACCAACTTGCCTGTAGCATTGTCTATCACCCCCCAAAACTCATTCTCCTCGGCATTGAGAATTCTCTTCTCAAAAGCCTCTTTCGTCAATAGTCCAGCCTTACCAGCATACCGCTCAAAAGCCCTGCCATAGACTTCATAGCCCTCGGAGAGCAATCGCTCTGCACCAATTTTTACAACATGCATAGACCTAAAGCAGCGCCGCACCTGATTTCGCATCTTCGACGACAGCTCTTCCATGCCGCCAAACTCATCTTTTATCACATACCAGAAAGAGGTCGCCTCGCCACAGTCAAAATCATACACATTTCTCACCATCATGCCGCCACTATCAAGCAGCGTATTTTTCTCTTCAGTAGTCAGCCGCCGCTCATTATGCGGGTCAGCCTCTACTATCCAAGCCCCCTTATATAATCTATAGCCTTTCATCATACTCATTTTGCCATGGATATATCCACCATACCGCCTGCCATAGCCTGAAACTCATCGGTATAGAAGTCCATCATACCACCATAGCAAGTAAACGTAAGCTCGCCAAAATAGACCTTGCCACCGACGTTGTACAAGTCTACCCTCACACACTCAAAGTCCTGCGACAGTCGCTCAGCCACCTCTATCATATAATCCAGATTGGCAGGTTTGGCAATAAGCTCGCCTTGACGGTAGCCCTCGTTGTAGATACTATATTCCGGATGCGCCACCCATTGGCGGTCGTATGTCATCACCTCGGTGGAATGTTCGTCGCGGTTGGCGCACGTCCATATATAACAGCACTTGCCATTAAAACACCAGCACTTGTAGTCGACAAGCGAGGTGCCAGAGTCGGTCCTTATCAGCTCTTCGGCTATCAGCACAGGCTTGATACGCATATAGTGCAGACCACCTTCCAAAGCGCCATATTTCTGCGACAGGACCTTGGAAAAACATCTCTTTACCTCACTCTCATCTATCTTTTTCTTGTCCTCCACTATCAGCACATCACCCGACCCATGATTAGCCTTCATCACAAACTGTGTAGGCAAAGCGTCAAAGTCCACCTCCTCCGCACTATGCCACACACCTACCAAAGGTATAAGTATATCTCCAAGCCCTTTTTCTTCTACATACGCCCTTACCGCATATTTGTCGGCACAGCGAGTCCACAACGAAGTGTCGGTCAACAACGACAAATAGAGAATCTTCTCGTTGAGCGTTTGCGGGTTGTCAAGATCAAGCTTTTTTCTGAACCTTGCATAATAGCGCAAACGTACAAAGAATACCGGGCAGTGCGTCCCCACCCATTCGCACAATAGTATTATAGGCATGAGCAACTTGCTCAGCAATGGACTTGTTCTAATATGCATCTGTTACCCAAGTTTACGTTTAATAAAATCCATCATCATGCCGCAAAACGACACAGGGTGCATCACGGCAACCCTAAGCAACTTCCACCTGTTTGCATTGCGATACACCTTGTAGCCTCGCAACGCCTCGGCATGATACGCCTCAGTATTGTCGTCAATCCTCAACCTTTGGTTCAAATAGCTAAACCTATACTTTATATCAATATCGTTTTCTACCACTATATGAGGACAATAACCATTATCCATCCTCACGTATTCCTCCTTATATTTAGGTTCTCCACATTCAAACGAAACCCCCACCACAGCACCATACTTGCACTGCTCGCTGGGCATGTCGAAAACAAAATTGCCCAAAGAATAATAAATGCGCCTGCCATTATACTCCTCATATCCCTGCAACACATGTGGGTGCATGCCAACAATCATGTCAAAACCTATGTCTATCAGCCAATGTGCAAACTTCTTCTGCATCGACGACGGACGGCCTATATACTCATTGCCCCAATGTACATACAGCACCTTGAAAGCACCCTGAGGCATAGCTGCCACTATATGCTCCATCTCCGCATACTCTGGATTGTGCCAGTACAACGGAGTAGCCGTGTTCTCGTCTATCCTCATGCTCATGCCGCATAGCACCATCTCTCTACCTTCATGTATAAAAGATACATAAGGCTTCTCTTTCATGCCAAACACACCGTCGCACACCTCCCCAAGCTCGCTTGCCATCTCCCTATACGCCGCATCGCCATGCTCCATAACATGATTGTTGGCAATACCGTAGTAATTGAAAAAAGGCAATGATTTCAACAACTTCGGCTCTATACGAAACGACTTGGCATATATGCCTTTATGAATAGTAACCGATGATGCCACCCCCTCGAAATTGCCTACCCACACATCACCATCTCTCCTCTTCAAGAAACGAAAAGGATTCTCACCTTCTTTTATCTTTGTACCTACACCAAAGCCAACGTCAAAAATCCAGTCGGCAAGACATACATCGCCTGCAAAATATACCATATCACTACATTCCTTTTTTGCGTATCTTCCACATCAACGCATCTGGCATAATGTTCTTTACCATCATCTTCATCATGCACTTTGATAGAAACAGCCACGCCTTGATACCTGTAATATTATTCTTCTCAGCAAAATAGCACTTTTCCTTATAGTATTTCTTTAACCTAATCTTGTTCGACGCCCCACCATCTTGCATATTGCTAAGCACACCACATAGAAAGACAAACTTCTTATGTGCCACATAGCAACGATAGATAAAATCGGTGTCTGCCTCTATCTTAAAATTCTCGTCAAACAGACCAACCTCATCATAAACCCTGCGTCCTACAAAGGTGGCAGGATGAAACAGACCATAGTTGTAAGAATGATGAGGTATGCCCTCATAGAAACGCTGCCTGTCGGACATCATCAGCTGTTTAACCCCATTTTGGTAATGGAAAACAATAGAGCCAGCATAAAGAACGTTGTCGCACTCCGTCTCCGACATTGCACAATGGCTGACATCTCGCAAGGCGTCTGGCTCCAACCAGTCGTCGCTATTCACTATGCCAATCACACTTCCCTTCGCAAGACGCACCCCCTTGTTCATCGCATTATATATACCGCTGTCTGGCTCGCTTACCCAGCGCATCCTGCCGCCAAACAACGGCTCGTATTGTCGTACTATTGACATGGTGCAATCGGTCGACGCTCCATCGACAATAATATACTCATAGTCCTTATACGACTGTTCAAGGACAGACCGTATTGTCATCTCTATAGTCCTTGCGCTATTGTACGACACTGTTATTATTGAAAAAAAAGGGCTATGCTCATTCATATCATTCTACATGTCGAGACAATCCTCTTTTAAGAGAAAGTCAAAAAGTCCAATAGTAAGTATACCCTCCTCATTAAGGCGAGGCATTATACGATCTTTCACCACGATAACCTTCTTGAAGGAATCACCAATACTCATCAACGACTGTGTCTCTTGAATTTCCTTTTCCCTATTAGGTATCGATAACGCAGACTGTATGTAATACTTCTTGTTAGCTCTACTTGCTATAAAATCAACTTCCAATTGCTTTCTTATCCAAGATCCATTCTTATCCTGCCTCTTTATCTCCACCATACCTACACTCACACTATACCCTCGCACCATCAACTCATTATAAATAATATTCTCCAAAATATGAGTTTCCTCCTGCTGACGCATATCCAAAATAGCATTCCTCAAACCTATATCAGAAAAATAATATTTAGCAAGAGTATTAATATGCTTTTTACCCTTTATATCGTATCGAGTTACTTTATTCAAAAGAAAAGAATCCATCAAAAATGTAAGATAATTTGATATAGTCTTATTACTAATTACTACATTTTTCAAACTTTTGAAAGTATTGGACAACTTTGTCGGATTACACGGCGAACCAATAGATGAAGCCATAAAAGAAATCAACTCATACATCTCAATCTCATTTTTTATCCTATGCCTCTCTTTTATATCAGCTATATATACAGTCTCAAACAATACCTTCAAATACTTTATCTTTTTTTCATCTGTGTCGAAAGATTGTATCAATGGCAATCCTCCATAAGTATAATACTCCTGCCAAGCATCTTGTATGTCACCTCCCTTATATGAATAAAACTCAGAAAAAGACAACGGATTGACATGTATAACTTCACCACGACCACGAAATTCTGTCGATATATCCGACGAAAGGAAATGAGAATTACTTCCAGTAACATATATATCAGCATTCTTTATGTGACGAAAACTATTTAACACATCCACAAACTCCAACATCATCTGCACTTCATCTATAATGATGTAGTACAACTCATCATCAACTATTTTTTCATGAACGTACTTCAACATCGCATCCGGATCTCGCAACTCCTTGTTCATCCTGTCCTCCAAATCAATACTTATAATATGACTCTTGGGAACTCCACTATCCACAAGATAACAATAAAACAACTCATTCAAAAGATATGACTTGCCACACCTTCTAATACCCGTTACAACTTTCACAAAGCCATTGTTACGACTATCTATCAACTGTTTAAGGTACCTGTCCCTTTTTATTTCCATTCTATAATATCAAAATTACATTATGCAAAACAAGATACAAAAATAATATTTATTTTCTATTCCACAAAAATCCACGACTAATAGTTGCCACTTTTGGCACTTTTTGGTAACACACACACCTCTCTACGACTAAAAACCGCCACTTTTGGCACTTTTTGGTAAAACACACACCTCTCTACGACTAATAATTGCCACTTTTGGCACTTTTTGGTACCCCCCCCCTCTACGACTAAAAACCGCCACTTTGGGCACTTTTTGATAATACACAAAAATCACTTACACTCATCTTTCAGCAATTGCTCTATCGAAGCGAAACCCTTGGCACGTTCCTTTATCTTCTCTACAGGCCAGTCCCACCACTTCATGGCTTTCAAAGCCTCTATCTCACTCTGTTCGAAACGATACCTTATATGCTTCGCAGGCACCCCGCCAACAATAGAATAGTCCTCAACATCTCTTGTAACGACGCTGCCTGCAGCCACGATAGCTCCATTGCCAATCTTAACACCCTCTACCAATGTAACATTGGCACCTATCCATACATCACTGCCTATCTCTATCGACCTGCCATTATCGGTAAGCCTGAACTGCTCAAAAAGTTCCTTATCCACAAAGCCGGAGCCGACAGGCGTTGTAGGAGAAAAGAACACAGGATGGGTGCCTACAAACTGCGATGTAGGATGGGTGCCAGACACCAGCACCACATTGCTCGCTATAGAGCAGAACCTGCCAACTCTGGCATTGGTCAGCACGCAGTTGTTACCTACATACGAATAAGCACCTACCTCCGAACGTATCAACACGCTGCCGCGTCCCACACGGTTTCGTCCTTCAAACCTCGTTCTTTTATCTATACGCGTAAACGGCACAACATTTACATCATGCCGAAACAACGAATAGAAAAGACCTATTATATTTTCTAAAACTACTTCTAACATACGTCAAACCTCCCTTTTGAAAGCATCAATATACGAATTAGGCGTCCTGTTAACAATCTCCACGCCACCTATATAGTTGGCGAACTCCTTCACATCGTGATAGCCTTCGAAAGTCGCCGCCAAATCTCTCAATATGCGATGCATAGTATATACCTCGCCATCGACAGTCATCCACGGCTTCAACTCAACCACCTCCTTGTCGTAAAAATGAACGTCTTTCAGACACACCTCGTTCTTGTCGTTGACAGCTATCTGCTGCAGCCACGAATGTTCCACGCCATACAGCTCTAACCGCTGAAACCCATACATTATCAAGTCATACAAAGCTGCTATCACCACATTCTGGGCAGGTGCCGAAGCCAGCCCCTTAGACATAAGTCCATATCGGATAGACTTGATTTTCATTCCTAAAAAAAGACCAGTTGGATGCCCCTCCACCTTTATATTTCTTTTCATAGCAACCATTCGTCGTGCATCGCCGACATTCGTTGCAGGCACAAACCACACCATCTCCCAGTCCACCTTTTTTATCATCTCCTGCAACTCGGCAAGACGAACATTAGACTTGGAGAAGAACATAGGGTCTACCGTTACATAATACTCCGGACGTATCTCGAAAAAAGACTCCGACAGCACAGACCAATTCACACAACAGACGTCATACTGCCTCCTGTTGGCAAACTCTCCCAACATCATACACAACGATGGACCATTGCCCAAGATTTTGACAGGTCTCGACCGCCGTACCTGTTTCTTCATTCTTGCAAAATCCTTTCTCACAACCTTCTTCACCACCCATTTCATCAGATACAGCAGCGACACCACAAACTCCACACATTTACCTACAATCTTTCTCATACACTATCCTAATTGATTTTTAAGCACCTTGAGCGACTGCCAGCGTATCAGCAACACTATAAGCACCTGCGACACAGAATATACCACGGCAGTGATATAAAGGCTGTAGCGTGTGAGACACAACGACAAGAGCAGATGCAAAACAGACATGCTCACGGTAATATACATTATTGTCTTCGTCTTCTTGTAATAAAACAGATAATTAGTCCACAAAAAATAGATACACGAAAAAAAACCAAACACGGCAAGCAAGGCGAAATAGTATTTCGACCCGTCGTACTGAGGAAAAATAAGAGGTACGATAAAGAAACCAGCAAGACCTACAGCAATAGTAAACAAGAAAAAAATACGAGCAAACAAGCGTCGCTGAGCATCTATCCTCCTCCTCTTTTCTTTGTTAGTCATAGAGCTGTCGCCAAGCACCTTGTATATCTCCACACTGTTCGATTGATTGAAACCAATGCCAAGCATAAGGATGACACTCGTAAGATTTAAGGCAAAACTAAACAGACCCACCTCGTCGATACCATGAAAATAGTTGATGATATACCTATCACAACCCTGCCTGATAAAGTTAGATGCCAAATGGGGAATCAAAGGAATGCCCCAGCACAGCATCTCCTTCCAATATTTCTTGTCCGGCAAGCCGATATACCCCTTGCCAGCAAGCAGCACCACGCCTATTATTCCAAACAAAGCGTAACACGCTGTCTGCGAATACACCCTACCCTCCCAACCTGTAGAGAAATCCTTTATCAGAACCACCGTCAGCACAAAATTCAACAATGCGTTAGTGCAGCTAAACAAGCCGTACAGCTTCACATTCTCCCTGACACGAAAATAATCAAGATTAAGAGCAACAAAAAGCGACACAAAATTTATCACCACAGCCAACGCTATCACGCCGACAGGCAACGACAGCACACCTGCCAACCATTCGCCAGCAAACAACAACAATAAAACAAACAACAACGTGGTAATAAGAGCCGTAGCAACAATATTGCTCACCGACTTCTTCACACCGCTCTCGCCATCACGAAAATAAGCCACCGACATAAATCCCTCCGTCGACATGGCACGGAAATAAGACAGCACCAGCACTACAGTATTGAACAGACTTAGATAGCCATACTCCGCCGGTGCGATAAAATTGGCCAAAATCAACAGCAACAAAAAATTAAATCCTTGATTGATAAACGAAAATATAGCGAACATACTTCCGTTCAACAAGGACTTATTATCTTTTAGTTGAGCAATTTTACCCCAAATATTCATATATAACTACATCTTCTCGCCGTCGATTATGGTTAACATTACCTGTCATTATCAACAATCAATATATTCCAAACTCATTCTCTCGCCCTTTACCAAATCACAGTTCACGCGCTTACCCAAAATTTCTTTAAGATACTTTGGATGCAATCCAAAACCTGGTCTCACCGAGCGGACATTAGACTCTGTTATAACGTCTCCCTTTTTCATATTCTCAGCCACATACAACGAACGAGAAAATTGACGACCAGGAATAGAAGCAACATCGTTTGGATAAAAGACATCACCAACAGCCTTTTCTACATTTCTAATACTACTTACCATTGAGCCAAACTCATCTATATTCATAGAAAAAGCCGCATCAGGCCCCCCATTAGCACGGTCTAATATGATATGCTTCTCTACAAGCTCAGCACCAACAGCCACTGCAGCTACAGCAACATCTGCCCCCAAAGTATGATCTGACAAACCAACCTTAACACCAAAACGTTCTTTCATATCCACCATAGTCCGCAAATTAACATTTTCGAGTGGAGCAGGATAAGCAGAAACACATCGAAGAAGTGTTATATCGTCATTACCAACCTCGCGACAGGTTTTTACAGCAAGCTCTATATCCTCCAACGTTGCTATCCCTGTAGAGATAACCATGGGCTTCCCTTTACTTGCAGCATAACGTATAAGATTAACATCTGTTATTTCAAAACTTGCAATCTTATATATAGGATTATTCAATGACTCTAACAAATCAACAGCACTATTGTCAAATGGAGTAGAAAAAAGTGTAATTCCAATCTCATTAGCATAAGAAAAAAGTTCTTGATGCCACTCCCATGGAGTATATGCTACTTTATAAAGACCATAAAGATTATATCCGTTCCACAACCCTCCATGTATTTGGAAGTCCTCCTTATTACTATCAATCGTTATAGTATCTGGTGTATAAGTTTGTATTTTAACTGCATCAACACCAAGTTTTTTTACAGCAAGCATAGTCTGTTTGGCAACATCTATGCTACCATTGTGATTAGCCGAAAGTTCTGCTATTATAAATGTTTTACTCATAAATTACCCAAGACGTTTTTCATAAAACACATATTCTTCATTCTCCCCACTTTTAACAAAACCAAGTTTAAGGTTTAACTGCTGATTTCTATAATTATCCTTCTTCACTTTCTCAGTAACAACATTCAAATATCCATTTTCAAATATATACTGAATAAACTCACTTTTCATCATTTTTCCAAGTCCTTTGCCTTGTGCTGTTGGCAAAACAAACAATCCTGACTCACCTACACCATTCTGCGTTATTGGATTGAGATTCTGTGTCCCTACCATCTTCCCACCATCTATCATATATACAGCATAATAAACCCTATCACCCATTGATTTTAACCTCTCTACAAACTGCAAATGAGTAGACAAAGGAATAAAATCGGTATTTACCATATATTTGCTTATTTCCGGATTGTTACGAGCCTCCCAAACTTTTATACTGTCTTCTAACGAGATACAGGTATAATTTACAAAGATAAAATGTTTAGTTTGTATGGTTTCGGGAAATAACATAACTACAATGCATTAAAAACATCAGCATATCGAGATGGTATACTACAAAAATCCACATTATACTGCAATTGAAAAGCCAGCAATTTGTCGATAAAAGAAAAACTATTTATTGCGTTAATATTGTCCAGACCTATACACAAGCCTGTATTTTTATAATACATTGCAGCATCTTTTTGATTATCTATATAATAACCACAGGCGACCTTACATTGTGATGCAAGAGCCTCTATACATATAGTACTTGCCGACAATACAGCATATTCAGACCAACGCATAACAGCACTAACCTGTTCTGCCGAAAGATTTTGATACACTGTAGCTTTCTCATATTTTTTTATACTTGATAAATACCTATACGCATCACCTACTATAACAGAAATTGAATCCACTCTATCATCACTATTCAACACCGATAAAAAACGCTCCGTATTATTATCGACATCTGACCCACCAAAAGCAATCAACCAACTATTTTTCTTTTTATTGCTAACATTTGTTTTAACAACAAATGGCTTTCGAAGCAACGCATACTCAAGTCCTAAGCATAATCTTGTATATTTCTCAATATCATAAAAATCACACTTATCAAGTACTGGATTTATCACCACGTCAGCAACATAATGCTTATCGTGCATGTCGTCGATACATACCAACTTGCAACCTTTTTCCTTTACAGCTCGCTGATAGTCTGTGGTATAAAAATAATTGTCCAGTACAACTATTTCCTCACCTGTCAACGCTGCCAGAAAGTCCTCAAACTTTGTCCCTTCGTTCAACACCACATACCTACACACCTTTTCCATCTCACCACACTGATATTCTGTAGGCGAGACTGTGTAAAAAACACAGTCGAAATCATCTTTAAGCATATCAGCCAATGCCAACAAACGGATAAAATGGCCATAACCTATCTCGACACTCGCATCAGCCCTAAAGTATACTTTACGCTTTTTCATCTACAAGAAGCTTGTATTTCATCTCGGCAAGTTTCCAATCAGTCTCGGTGTCTATGTCTTGTATTGCCGTCTCATCGACCTCAATACCTCCAACAACAATATTACCCGACATCCACTCTTTCGTCTTATACCAATAAAAAGTGCCTGTATCATGATACTCTTTAGGCAAGTCCTGACTACGACTGTTTTCATACTCTTGCCAATGGCGTTTCAAGGCACCGTCTTCTGTCATATCTAAACAACGCCATATTGGATACGAAAACTGAACTACAGGATATAACACCGTGAAATTTGATGAAATTAAACGATTGTAAGCCTTTATAATATCATCACTCTGCACCATTGGCGCCGTAGCATAACAGCAACAAAAACAATCGAATTCCTTTCCTAACGCCTTGTATTTGCCTAATACCTCCTTCAACACATCAGCTGTTGTAGCAAAATCATTTGCCGTATCGGCACTACGCATAAAAGGGACTTCCGCTCCGTAATGACGTGCCACATCGGCAATCTCTGCATCATCAGTACTTACCATCACCTCGTCAAAAAGTCCCGTTGCCAGCACGGCCTCTATAGAGTATAATATAATAGGCTTGCCTAAAAATGATTTTACATTCTTGCGAGGTATGCGTTTGCTACCACCTCGTGCCGGTATTATAGCCAAATTTTTCATTTGCTTACAAACTCCTTTACCTTATTTATAACATACTGTTGCTGTTCGTCGGTCAACGTTGGAAACATTGGCAGGGCAAGGCAATGAGCATAATAATCCTCAACAACAGGAAGATCGCCCTCTTTGTTGCCATATTGTCTGTAATACGGCATAAGATTTAACGGATAATATAACACTTGTGAAAATATTTTGTTTTCACGCAAGAAGTTATACAATCCTAAACGATCGTATACCTGAATGATATATAGATGATAAGCATGATAGACATCTGCGGCCTCGTATGGCGTGCGAATACCGGCTATGTCTTTGAATGCCTCGTTGTAACGCTTCACCAGCTTGCGACGCGTTTCAACATTCTGCCTTGCTCGCTTGAGTTGCGAAATGCCAAGCGCCGCCTGAATATCCGTTATACGATAATTAAATCCAAGCTCCTGCATCTCATAATACCACATACCGTCTTGACGCTGCAACTTATCAGCATCGCGCGTGATGCCATGGCTGCGATATAGCATCATCTTCTCATAGTAGGAGGTGTTTTGCGTACATGCTATACCACCCTCGCCTGTAGTGATATGTTTAACCGGATGGAAAGAAAACACAGTGATGTCGCTATACTTTCCACAACCGGCATACACTTTTTCACCAGTACTGTCAACAAAATAGGCACCTGGAGCATGACAAGCGTCTTCAAGAATCCACATGCCATATTCGTCAGCAACTTTTCTATACTCTTCCATGTTGTGAGGATAGCCGGCGAAGTCGACAAGCACCATGCCCTTATATGTGCCTTTAGGCGATGACGCCAAAGTCTCTTTCAATTTATCGAGATCTAACAGATATGTATCCTTGTTGATGTCAACAAACTTCACATCGCCACCACAAAAGCGTATACAGTTTGCCGATGCAGCAAAAGTGAGTGGCGAGCATATCACCTTGTCGCCTGGCTTGACGCCTAAAGCAATAGCAGCGATATGCAATGCAGCAGTAGCATTGCAGACCGCAACAGCATGCTTGGCTTTGACATACTCAGCAAAGACATTCTCAAACAAAGAGATATTAGGTCCACATGTCAAATAGTCGGATTTCAAGACATCGACAACAGCCTGAATATCTTCATCAGAGACATACTGATGACCGTATGGTATTGGTGTTTGCATAATGATTTACTTAATCTCGAATGAAGAGTCTACATACTGCTTGATTTTTTGACGCATGGAATCCAATGTTTCCCACTCTGTATTGTTATCAGAACTATAATGGAAACCAAATGGAACTGCCTTAGCATTATGATGCTTGATATAATCCTCTTTTTTCCAACAGAATGACACGGAAGGAAGGATAGCGTAGTATTTGCCCAAATCGATAGTGTCGAGTGCATCAGTTATTGTTATCATCTCTTCGTGCAACTTCTCGCCAGGACGAATACCGACCTCCACCTGCTTCATATTAGGAGCGATAGCAGATGCCACATCAGTAATTTTATACGACGGTATCTTTGGAATAAATATCTCACCACCAAGATGATTCTTAAGTGCGAACATTACCAGCTGCACACCCTCTTCGAGCGAGATATTGAAACGTGTCATACGCATATCTGTTATTGGCAAATAGTCAGCACCTTCGTCTCGTTTCTTGATAAAAAAAGGAATCACAGAGCCACGTGAGCCCATGACATTGCCATAACGTACTACAGAGAAGCGAATATCTTTCGACCCTTTGATATTGTTGGCGGCCGTAAACAACTTGTCGGAGGTAAGCTTGGTAGCACCATACAAGTTGATAGGTGCGCATGCCTTGTCGGTAGATAGAGCTACAACATCCTTTACACCACATATCATAGCGGCATCGATAACATTCATAGCACCGTTGACATTGGTTTTGACGCACTCCTCTGGATTGTATTCAGCCGTATCGACCTGTTTGATAGCTGCAGCATGGATTATAACATCGACTCCCCAGCATGCACGAATAAGACGCTCGCGATCGCGCACATCGCCAATAAAATAGCGCAACTGTGGATATTGCGATTCTGGCCAGATCTGTTTCATGTTATATTGTTTCAATTCGCCACGCGAATAAACAATGATTTTTTTTACCTTCGGATAGTCGCGGAGGATAACCTCGACAAATTTCTTGCCAAAACTACCTGAGCCACCAGTAATTAGAACAACTTTATTATTTAACATTGTATCAACAATTTATTTTCTGTTTACTTTTTTAGTACCTATCTGTCTGCATGCCGGAGAGGATGTCGGCTATACGGCGGCATGCCTGACCGTCGCCGTATGGATTGACGGCTTGAGACATTTTTTTATATGCGGCGACGTTGTCAAGAAGCGTTGAGACTTCATCTACTATCTTGCTATAGTCCGTGCCTACAAGATGCACTGTGCCTGCCGACAGGGCTTCGGGGCGCTCTGTGGTGTTGCGCATCACCAAGACTGGCTTGCCAAGACCAGGAGCCTCTTCTTGTATGCCGCCAGAGTCGGTGAGAACAAGCGAGGACTTTTCCATCAAATAAACAAACTCTATGTATTGCAATGGATTGATGAAAAACATGTTGGCTGGAGTGCCTTCGAGATGCCCGCCCTTGTGTTCTGCATGATATGTGGCGTCGATGCCAAACACCTCGCCAATAGGCTTGCGTACATTAGGATTGAGGTGCATGGGATACACAAAGTCGACATTGGGGTATTTGACGGTGAGGTCTTTGATGGCTGTACAAATATTTATGAAGCCTTCACCGAAGTTTTCTCTTCTATGCCCTGTTATCAGCACCAGTCGTCTGCCTTTCTTTAGGCGCGAGACATCGTAACCGGCATCTTTCAGCACTATGGACTGGCGCGCCGAGAGCTCGTCATCGTCTTTCAGCCTATTGACAATGGCATGAAGAGCATCGATAACAGTATTGCCGGTAACATAAGTCTCTCCGCCTACGGTCTCATCTTTGAGGTTTTGCTCCGACAACGATGTAGGGGCGAAGTTGTAAGCCGATATTCGGTCTGTTATCTGACGGTTGATCTCTTCTGGCCAGGGGCTATATATGTCGCGCGTGCGAAGGCCCGCTTCTACATGTCCTACCGGTATCTGCTGATAGAATGCGGCGAGGGCGGCGGCGGCTGATGTAGTGGTGTCGCCATGCACAAGCACCACGTCTGGACGCACATTGCACAACAGGTCGCGCATGCCTGTCAACACCCGCGAGGTGATGTCGGTAAGGTCCTGCCCCTGCTGCATGATATTGAGGTCATAGTTTGGCACCACATCAAAGATATGCAACACCTGGTCGAGCATCTCCCGATGCTGACCGGTTACACATACTATGGTCTCGAACTCTGTATTGCGTCTTTTAAGTTCTTTGACCAAAGGGCACATCTTGATAGCCTCGGGACGAGTGCCAAAAACAAGCATTATTTTTTTCATTTCTACAACGTCATTTTACGTTTTCCGCCACAGACAACCCACTTAGTTTTTTTTCTATCTCAGCAATTCGACTTTTTATGGCCACTATCTGGCTGTCGATAAAGTCGTCGCTATACTTGGCGTCGCAAAAGCCATTGCCACGAGCCACATACGCTTCGTCGTCGGACTGGTCGACAGCAAGGTCAAGATAGTTGTTGAGCAACATCTGCTGTGCTTGCAGTTGCTGCGACAGTGCCTTCCGAACTTCTTCTATGTTGACTGAACTTGTCATGATTTGAATTTGCAAAGATAAGAAATATTTTTTTTATATCGTAAACAGATGCAACAATATATATGCACTTTTGTTTACAAACCAACATTACCGTTGTTTTGCACCTCATATTGCACAAAAAAACAGCGACATACCATAACAGTATGTCGCTGTATAACAGAATCTACAATATGCTTTTAGTTTTCTACAAGGGTAAAAACATAATTGACAGAAAACAGCGAGAAGCTAAGAGTTTTTGCCTCGCTTACACTATAAGTAAGAGTTAGTGGCTCTGGAAGCATACTTTTTATACCT
This sequence comes from Bacteroidales bacterium, assembly GCA_045598945.1. Taxonomy (GTDB): domain Bacteria; phylum Bacteroidota; class Bacteroidia; order Bacteroidales; family P3; genus Colimorpha. Next base: position 27,940 of record JAZRVD010000083.1, read on the forward strand.
TCCAACATTGGATTATCTACAACAATAGAATTCTTATCCAAGGTGATTTCGACATCAGCGCCTTCTTCCAAAGAGCCGTATGCTTTATAAGTGAAATTAGCATCAACTTGCACTGACCCCATCATTGGAACAGAGGTTGAGAGAGTGATATTACCTTCGGTAGCAGAGGTAAAATTGACAGTGGTAGTTGAATCCGCAAAAGTCATACCGGTGAAATCGACACTTTCACAAAATTCTAACTCATAATGCAAAACAGTCTGCAGTGGTACAACACTAATGTCCATAATAAGCGACTTACCACCATCCACACTATATGTCAAAGCCAATTGATCTGGGATAAAGCCATTTGCTACTTGCTGAAGTGCTTCAGGATCTATTGTCAAACTATTTTTGTCGACAGTAATCATCACATCAGCACCTTCTTCCAAAGAGCCAGTGGCAGTGTAAGAAAATGAGGCAGAAGCTGTAACAGACATTGGTCCTGCGTTCACTGCAAGAACAACCTCACCCTCTGTAGCAGAGGTAAAGGTAACCGTAGTGGTGGAGTCTTTGAAAAGCATACCAGTAAAATCTACTGGTGTTTCGGTAATTGTTGGGTCCACTTGAGGTGCTGGACTTCCATCTTCGTCCTTGCTACATGCCACAAAAGCGAGCATGGAGACTGCGAGAAGTGCAAAAAGGATTTTTTTCATATAAAATGATTTTTAAAAGATTGTTGTTATCTATTTTATAAAATATTTGAATTAAACGCCTGATACACAGCACAAGTTCTATTTATTAAATACAGATAAAGTGTGCAAATAGAGATGCAAAGATACATTTTTTTATTTTATTGCAATTATTATATGCTTCGCAAAAAGAGAATTTTCATAAATTGAACGTGAATTTTCATAAAAAAAATATTGCATCAACAAAAATCACGTCATTCATATATCATTCTCACGTCTCGGCAGAGCGAAACTTTCGTTTTACCCCCACCCTCGCTTATCGAAACGTTCTACTTAGAAAAAATTAGCTGGCAAATTATTCAAGACATAGTCTACATCAACAGAGAAAAAATGAGCTATCGACATTGAAATGTAATTCTTTATCCACATCTCCACTATATATCATCATTAGATAGCCAGTAATAATTCCACTAAATCTATCTGGATCAACAACAAAACTTTTTCTATCAATAAAAACAATTATTGCTGTCCGATAAAAATCGGGATTTGATGAATTCTATTGTTTAACTGCTTGTAAATAGGCATTGGTCTTGTAAT
>JAZRVD010000084.1:0-21731 GCA_045598945.1 Bacteroidales bacterium
AAGGCAAATAAAAAGGATAGAGCCCATGACGACAGGGAAGTCGTATTTGTCGAGGGCATCGACGACGACGACACCCATGCCTTTCCAGTCGAAGACATACTCTACAAAGACAGCGCCAGCCAACAAGCCGGCAAGCCAGCCAGAGGCGGAGGTAACTATAGGGTTGAGCGCGCCGCGCAAGGCGTGATGAAATATGACACGACTGCGGCTGAGACCTTTGGCCTTGGCAGTACGGATATAGTCTTGCGAGAGAGCCTCAAGCATGCTGTTGCGCGAGAGCTGTGTAAGCGTTGCCAAGGGACGTATGCCGAGAGTGAGCGCTGGCAGGATGAGGTTGCGCAGATTGACATACTCGCCACAGCCGTAATCGTCGACACTATAGAGGTTTCCGAACATATTGAGATGGGTAACATCGGCAAGGACGTAGGCGAAAAACCATGCAATAAGTATGGCGGCGAAGAACGATGGCAGCGACATGCCCAATGTGGAGACAAAGAGCGCCAAGCGGTCGAGCCAGGTGTCTTTGTAGAGTGCCGACAAGACACCCAGCAATACGCCAACCACAAGGGCGAAAGCCATAGCGACAAGTGCGAGGACAGCAGTTTGAGGGAAAGCGGAGGCTATAATCTCCGTTACCTGACGTTGAGACTGATAGGAGCGACGCAGATAGGGCGCCTTGAGCACCACCGAGGTGCTGCCTATCCGCAGAAGGGTGGCGTAAGAATATTTAGCGTCGTCGAGGAAGAAGAAACTTGAGGAGTCGGCATTGTTGTGAAAAGATAGCGGCACGAGGTCGTTGAGATAGCCGAGATACTGCGTGGCGAGAGGCTTGTCGCGGCCAAGGTCGCGATTTATTATCTCTATACTCTCCGCATCGGCGCGCTGTCCCAGCATCATACGGGCGGGGTCGCCAGGCAAGACGTTGAACAAGAAAAAGACCAACGTTACAACGCCAAACAGCACCAATATGCCATAGAGCAATCTTTTTACAACATAATTAAGCATAACAAAAATATTTAACGAAGACCGCGCACCACCGACTTCTTAGCCACAAAATCCTTAAGGTAGAACGGCTCGAAGTAGGCAACATCTTCAAAGTCGCCATGTTGCAACTTGTCGATAGCAATAGGCGCCATACCGGCAGCGGAGATAGAGAAGGAGGCATCGACAAAGATATTGCCGCAAGCGGCGAACACAGGCTGTGTCTTTGGGGCGCCGTCGCCAATGAGCGTTATCTGCCTGCTGGCATAGTCGTTGAAGATGTCCGGCTCTATAACCTGAGCCTCGACCTGGCGAAGCTCCTCCGCCCTGCCCTGCTGGCATTGGTAGACAGCCGTATAGCACTCCATACGGCGTGCGTCGATCATAGGTACCACTATGCCGTCGTAGTCTGGATGCTGAAGATAATAGAGCATGGCCATAGACTGCAACGTAGGCACACTGAGCAGCGGCTTGCCCAAGGCATAGCAGAAGCCTTTGGCACTGCTGACACCAATACGCAAGCCGGTGTAGCTACCTGGGCCTCTGCTGACGCACACGGCGTCTAACTGGCTGAAAGGCACAGAGGTCTGAGCCATAAGACCATCAATAAGCTTGGGCATACGTGCCGAATGGGCATTGGCCTCATCGCAGTGCATCTCGAGCAACACATTGTCGCCAACGCACAACGCCACCGAGCAGACGGGCGTAGCAGTCTCTATCAAAAGTATGGTATTCACGGCAAAAAGTGATAAAAAGAAAAAAATTAGCGCATGTCGACAACCTCGACATCAGGATTTTTGGCAGTGTCGAAACAAAAGTCGGCATCGGTGCTTTTCTGTGCGCTCTTGAAAGCAGACATCTGGTAGCTGCCACGCGAGCCATCGTAGTTGTGCAGCTCCATGCAGACCAGCGTACCCGTTTTCTCGACCACCACGACACGAATCTTGTGATAGGACTTGCCCTTGCGAGGTGTAAGATCTATGACAGCGTTGCCGTTGTCCTCGGTGCGTATATACTTGGCACGAAACGACTTGTTGTAGTTAGCCAAGAGACGGGCAGGATTCATAAGGTCGTCGTCGGCAGTAGAGGCCTTAGAGAGGGTAACCTCTTTGGCCTCGGTGTCCCAATGCCAGAGGTCGACGCCATTGCAATAGAGTGTATGTCCGTCAGCCACGACACGATACTTGCCTTGCGAATAAAGCACCTGTGCCTTTTGGCGTGCTGTCTCTTTTTTCTCGGTATTCTTGTTGATAAGCGTAACAGAGAAGGAGACGGTGCCCTTAGAGAAGAGCGAAGAGGCTTTTTTGAGAATACGCTGCGCATTCTGGTCCACATCGCCCGATGCGGAATGTGTTATCTGAGCAGAAAGCGAGGTGCAGCACAGTGCTGCGACAAAAAAAATAACTAACTTGCGAAACATTCTAAAAGTGATTTATTTTTAATGAAGATTGACACCAATAATTCTCATAAACTCCTCGCGAGTCTTGGAGTTGGAGAGGAAAGCGCCAGTAAAGTCGGAAGTGGTAGTAACCGAGTTTTGCTTCTGTACGCCACGCATAGACATGCAGAGGTGCTGAGCTTCGATAACCACCGCCACGCCTAACGGCTTGAGGGTAGACTGTATGCAGTCCTTTATCTGCTTGGTGAGGCGCTCCTGCACCTGCAACCTACGAGCATAGGCATCTACCACACGCGGTATCTTGCTGAGTCCTACGATAGAGCCATTGGGGATATACGCCACATGCGCCTTGCCAATAAACGGCAGCATGTGATGCTCGCACAAGGAATATATCTCTATATCCTTGACCACCACCATCTGGCGATAGTCTTCATGAAAGATAGCTTGACGCAAGATGTCCTCTGGATTGAGGTCATAGCCATTGGTGCAAAACAGCATGGCCTTGGCAATACGCTCAGGCGATTTGAGGAGTCCCTCGCGGAGCGGGTTTTCTCCCAGAAGCCTGATAATCTCCTTGTAATGCTCAGCAATCTTAGCAACACACTCGTCGTCGTACTGGTCGACTTTGAGATAACCTTCCATGGTATTATTATTGATTAACTATTTTATAATATTTATTCGACATAGAGCAGCAGCCCTTTGAGGTACTCGCCTTCGGGGTGATAGATGCTTACAGGGTGGTCGAGGGCATGCGGCAACGTGCGCACTATACGCACCTGACGGTGCGCCAGCGCGGCGGCAGAGAAAGCCATAGTCTGGAAATCGTCGCGACTCACAGCCTGCGAACAGCTGAAGGTGAGCAACAATCCACCGGGACGTATACGTTGCAAGGCCTTGGTGTTGATAGACCTATACCCTTTGAGCCCATGCTGAAGGGCATTGTGCGACTTGGCAAAAGCGGGTGGGTCGAGAATAATGACATCGAACATATTGTCCACCTCGTCGAGATAGTGCAAGACATCAGCCACCACACCCTGATGAGGAGCGTTGTCGCCAAAGTTGAGCTGCACATTGCGGTTGCAGAGGTCTACCGCCTTGCGGCTAATATCCACCGTCTCGACATACGAGGCTCCGCCACGCAACGCTGCCAACGAGAAGCCGCCAGTATAGCCGAAGCAGTTGAGCAGACGCTTGCCTTGAGAAAGCGACGCAACCAGATGGCGATTCTCACGCTGGTCGACAAAGAAGCCTGTCTTCTGCCCCTCAAAGAAATTGATCATCATACGGTTGCCATGCTCTACAACCTCCCACTCGTCGGGCATAACTTGCGACTGCCAGAGATAGCCGTCTACAGACTTACAGCCTTCGGGAAGAGTGACATACGACTTGTCGAAGAGAGCCACAAGGCGGTCGCCAAGCAGAGCTTTAAACATCTCGACTAAAAGCGAAAGACGACGGTGCATGCCCACGCTGTGAGCCTGCAAGACAACAACGCCATTGTAGAAGTCTGCAATAAGCCCAGGCAGATAATCGCCTTCGCCATTGACAAGGCGGAAGACATTGGTGTCTTTCATTGAGAAAAAGCCAAAGCGCTCGCGATAGGCGATAGCATTAGACAGCAGCTGCCGAAAGAAAAGGTCGTCGACTTGCGGGGTGTCGTAGCTCAGCACCTTGCAGACTATGGTGTCGCGCTGATAGAAGCCAGTGGCGAGCCACTGCCCATCGTGAGACACCACGTCGACGATGTCGCCATCTGCCGGACTGCCGACGACACGACGTATAGCACCCGAAAAAATCCACGGATGACGACGTCCAAGAGCCTTGTCGCGGCCGGGAGATACAATTAACTGAGGACGGTTAGAAGTAGTCATGATTAGTTGTTCTTCAACATGGCGATGGTAGACTTGGGGTCGTCGCTTTTGAAAACGGCATTGCCAGCCACCAGCACATCGGCGCCAGCCTGCGCCAGCAAAGGAGCATTGTTGACATTAACGCCACCATCGACCTCGATGAGACAGTGCGGAGCCTTGCCGTCTACCAGCTGACGCAGCTGACGCACCTTGCAATATGTATTCTCGATAAACTTCTGACCGCCGAAGCCTGGATTGACGCTCATAAGCAGCACCACGTCGCACAGCTGCACCACATTCTCTATCAACATCACCGACATGTGAGGGTTAAGCACCACGCCGCACTGCATGCCAGCATCCTTGATAGCATGAAGCGTGCGGTCGAGATGAGTGCAAGCCTCGTAATGCACGGTAAGTATGTCCGCACCAGCCTCTTTGAAATCGTCTACATACCTGCCGGGGTCCATTATCATCAGATGCACGTCGAGCGGCTTGCGAGCATGTCTCTTGATATGCTTGACAATAGGCTGGCCAAACGATATGTTTGGCACAAAGATGCCGTCCATCACATCAACATGCAGCCAGTCGCACTGGCTGTCGTTGAGCATCTCTATATCGTGCTGAAGATTGCCAAAATCGGCAGATAGCAACGATGGGGAAACAAGTGTCATATATTTATAGTTTCAATTTTTCAAAATTCTTACCAAACACACCCTGTGTCTTAGACACCGAGATAAAGGCATCGCGGTCCACACGCGAGATAATGCGCATAACCAGAGGCTTGTCGGTCTTATGCACCATCATCAGCAGCACCTTTTGATGCTGATGGCTATAGCTGCCTTCGGCGTCGAGCAGTGTGGCGCCACGTCCCACCTCGCGCGTAACCTCTTCGGCTATCTCGTTGTTGCACGCCGAGAAGACCATAATCTGGTAGGTCTGCTTGTTGCCGTCAATCACAAGGTCGAGGACATACGTCGTGGCCACCATGACAATATAGCCATAGATGACCTTGTTGAGCGAAAAGCTCACAAAATAAGAGCAGCCTATGATAACGAGGTCGATAATCATAATCACCTTGCCAGGCGAGATATTGTAATACTTGCTGACGATAAGCGCTATAATGTCGGTGCCACCGCTGTTGCCACCCATGGCAAAAGTAAGGCCAATGCCAAAGCCACACAAGGCTCCGCCTATTACGGCACAAAGAAAATCGTTTTGGATAAGGTCGGGACCATTGATATACTGGTCGATGACGACAACCTGCTGCCACAAGACAAGAAAGACAGACGTCATGACAATGCCATAGATGGTATTGACGCCGAACTTCGACCCCAGAAACTTAAAGCCTAACACCAAGAATATAGCATTGAAAAACAAATTGGTAACACCCACAGGGATATGCCACGGGAGAATAAAATAGAGCATCGTAGACAAGCCCGTCACCCCGCCCGAAAGAATCTTGCACGGCATCAGGAACACCGACCACGAAAAGGCATATATCAGCAAGCCGAACGTAATGACGACATACGAAAGAACAATATTGCCTTTGTTTTTGAATATTTGCATAACAATAAAGAATTATACGTTATACTGCCTTGCGCCAAAGATGGCGCTACCCACACGCACAAGAGTGCTGCCCTCCTGCATGGCTATAAGATAGTCGCCGCTCATGCCCATAGATATTTCCGCAAACGACTCGTCCGACGAGAAAAAGCGCTGTTTGAGGCTATCGAAGATAGATTTGAGATTGCGAAACTCGGCATGTATCAACGCCTCGTCGTCGGTGTTGGTGGCCATGCCCATGACACCCGTCAGACGCACATTGCCAAGCTCTTTGGCGGCCTGCACCACAGCCTCACCCTCCTCTACGGAGAGGCCGAACTTGGTCTCCTCGCTTGCCACATAATACTGCAGCAGGCAGTCTATGACACGATTGTTTTTGGCGGCCTCCTTGTCGACAACGCGCAACAAGTCGACAGAGTCGATGCTATGAATGAGCGACACAAAAGGCGCTATGTACTTCACCTTGTTGCTTTGCAGATGGCCTATAAAGTGCCACTGGATGTCGCCGGGCAGCTGGGCATGCTTGTCGCGCATCTCAAGGGCATGATTCTCTCCAAAGAGACGCTGACCGGCATCGTATGCTTGACGCAGATAGTCTACCGGCTTGGTCTTAGAGACAGCGATAAGCCGAACACCTGGCGCTATCGTCGCCCGCACCTTTTCTAAATTTTCCTCAATCATCATAATGACATTTAACGCTTTCGCTCTTTCAACAAAATAATAACATACGAAAAACGTTATAAGAAGAGCTGAAAGACAAGAAAAAATCAAAATGCAAAAGTACGAAAAAATAAGATTAGGCAACGCTCTTTTTTTAGACCGCGACGGAGTATTGAACAAACGCATCGACGGAGGCTATGTCTGCAAGCCCGCTGACTTAGTGCTACTACCTGGCGTAGCCGAGGCCATAGCCATACTAAACAAGCACTACAAATACACCATCGTGGTTACCAACCAGCAAGGGATAAGTAAAGGACTGATGAACGAAGAAGAGTTGCACAACGTACACGAAAAGATGTGCCAAGAGATAGCTCAAGCCGGCGGACATATCGACGCCATCTACTATTGCCCTGCACTAAAAGAGAGCCGCAGCTTTATGCGCAAGCCTAACATAGGCATGGCATTGTTGGCAAAAAAAGAACACACCGAGATAGACTTCAGACAAAGCGTGATGGTAGGCGACGCAGCCACCGACATGATGTTTGGCAAACGTTGCAAGATGCAGACCGTGCTTGTAGGCGAATGGCCAGAGATAGCCACGCAGCAGCCCAAGCTGGTAGACTACGCCTACCCCACCCTGATAGACTTCGCCCAAGCCGTAGAACAACAAGAGAGATAAGCTCAACAACTCTTATATGAAAAATAAAAAACGACAGCGTTACGCTGTCGATTTTTTTTACATTCATTCACTCCAATAAAAACTATTTTTCCAACTCTTCCACAGCACGAAGGAACTCCCTGTCGATATCTTTCATTATAAGATAATAGTATTCGGAGCCGAAGAGCGTCCTCGCCAACATGGCTTTAAGAACATAATGCAGATACTCGTCGGAGTGTCTCACTCGTTCTACAGGCAGGGCGGCCTCTGCCTCATAGTCGCGCAAGACCTCCTTTTCCTCAGCATAATTGGCAAAGAGCGTGTCGATATTCAGCTTGTCATAATTTTTCAAAAAGGTCTCATAGTCAACCACCTCTGCATCATGACGATGAGCGTCGACCCACATCGCCGGGAACTTGTTGAGCAAGCCCTTGCTACGCAGGTTGATAAAGAACGGGGTAAGCTTCATGGTGTCGAGTGGCACAAAGATGTCGGGCATAACGCCACCGCCGCCATATACAGTGCGTCCGGCATCGGTCTTGAACTTCAGCGAGTCGGGGAAATGGATAGAGTCGGCATTGACCATCTCGCCATTCTTATAACGCTGGCTGAGGTCCTTGCGGTAAGTGTCGGTACCATCGTTGTAAGGCTTTTGAATACAGCGGCCCGAAGGTGTGTAATAACGTGCCGTTGTAAGACGTATCTGTCCACCATCTTTGAGCGAGAAGACACGCTGCACCAGTCCCTTGCCATACGTGCGACGTCCTATGAGAGTGCCCCGGTCGTGGTCTTGCACAGCGCCGCTTACAATCTCTGACGCTGATGCTGAGTTTTCGTTGACCAGCACCACCAGTCTGCCAGAGCGGAAGCCGCCGGTACTGTTGGCCACCAAATTCTGACGACGCACCTTGCGACCATTGGTGTAGACAATAAGCTGTCCACGTTGCAAAAACTCGTTAGCAAGCTGGCATGCAATATCGAGATAGCCACCGCTATTGTCGCGAAGGTCGAGGATAAGCGATGTCATACCTTTCTTTTTCAACTCGTTGCGAGCCTTCACAAACTCATTCATGCTGGTGCGGGCAAACCTTATCAGACGAATATAGCCAATGGTGTCGTTGACCATGAAATAGCTGTCGATACTATAGATAGGTATCTTGTCGCGCACCACATGAAACGTAAGCACCTCACCATCGCGCAGCACATCGATAACCACCGTAGTGCCCTTGACACCACGCAGATGCTTCATAACAAAGCTATTGGTGATGCTATCGCCCGTAAAGCCCTTGCCGTCGACACGGATAATCTTGTCGCCGCTCATCAAGCCCACCTTCTCGGAAGGGCCGCCACTGATAACATCAGCGATGCGAGCTGTATCGTCGAGCAGCTGAAAAGTAACGCCTATGCCATCGAAATTGCCTTGCAGCCCCTCGTTGGCACGCTGCACGTCGCGAGCTGGTATATACGAACTATGAGGGTCGAGCTCTTTAAGCATAGCATTGATGGCTGTCTCGGAGAGCTTGTCCATAGCTGGGTCCTCGACATAGTTGTCGAAAATCATCTCAAACACCTGGTCGAGACGTTCAAGACCAGGCACAGCCTTCTCTTCTACAAACAGGGTGTCAACGACTGGAGAGGTCTCCTGCACAGCCTTCGCCGGCTTGCGCTTAAACCACTGTGCCGAGGCAGAAAAAGCAACTCCAGCCGTAAGCATGCACAACAAAATCTTTTTCATATATTATAAGGTATTATTTATTGCTACAAAATTACAAAAAGCACAAAGTTACAAAGCGATAACGACAATCGTCATCACAAAAGGGCTACGCAACGGAAAGGCAAAGGTACTAATTTATCCAATACAGATAGAAGTTTTTTTGTACTTTTGCATCTTCTAAAAGTATATAACCTTAACACAAGGTAGCCATGGAAAACAACGAAAACAGCACCTCATCAGCCGCCGCACCAGACAATGCTGGCAACGCCAACACCCCAAAAAAGAAAGAAAAGAAAAAGAAGCCCATGGGTTTCTTCAAGACAATGATGGCCTCCATGCTGGGCTTCATCCTTGCCACAGTAATAATGTGCGTTCTGTTTATCGTCTGCACTATAGGCCTGCTAATACACATAATAAACGAAGAAACCACCAAGCCTGCTAAAATAACAACAGAGAGCTACCTTACACTCGACCTCACCACAGCGATAAGCGACCGCACGCCCGACGAGCTGCAGTCCTACTTCAACAACCAAGAAAACTCCATAGGGCTATGCGACATACTATTAGCCTTGGACGATGCGAAGAACAACAACCAGATAAAAGGACTGTTTCTATATTTTGGCGAAGGAGGCAGCGTCAACTGGTCGCAAAGCGACGAGTTGCGCCAGAGCGTCAGGGCATTCCGCGACAGCGGCAAACCCGTAGTGGCCTACGGCAACAGCTACTCGCAGCCGTCATACCACCTTGCCACCGCCGCCGACAAGATATACCTCAACCCTGCCGGCGTGATAGACCTCAGAGGCATAGCCATGGAAAGCATATACCTGAAAGACCTGCTTGAGAAATACGACATACACGTCGACCTTATCCGCCCCAACAGCAACGCCTTCAAATCGGCAGGCGAGATGTACACGCGCAACAACATGAGCGACGACGCCAGAGAGCAGAACAGAGCCTACGCCATGCGTATATGGCAGATAGCCAGCGACCAGATGGCAAACTCCCGCAACATGACAGGCGACAGCCTGCGGCACATCGCCGCCAACCTCGAAGGCTTTCTTGCCAACGAAGCATGGCAGCACGGACTTGTAGACAGCCTCGAGTTTGAACGTTCAGCCCGCCAAGCACTATCAGAGCTTTGCGGCACCAACAAAAGCACAGGCATAAAATCGTATATCTCATACTACAGCCGCAACCTCAAACCCAGCGTCAACAAGATTGCCCTCATCTACTGCGAAGGCGACGTGATGCCTGGCAACGAAGCCCCATTTTACAGTGGCATCTACGCCAACACAACAGCCAAGACGATAGAAAAGGCCGCCGACAACAACAGCGTCAGAGCCATAGTGCTGCGTATCAACACACCAGGCGGAGCAGTAACAGCCTCAGAACAGATAACCGATGCCGTGCGCTACGCCAAAGAGAAGAAACCAGTAATAGTGTCGATGGGCAGCATGGCGGCAAGCGCCGGCTACGAGATATCGTCAGCCAGCAGCTACATAGTAGCACAGCCCTTCACCATCACAGGGTCGATAGGTGTCTTTGGCATAGCACCGGAGGTGGGCACCCTGCTCAGCAAGCATCTGGGCATAACCACCGACACCGTGGCCACCGAAGCCAACGCCGCCGGATTTAGCATTATGCGACCCATGACACCTGCAGCACGCTTTATGATGCAACGCAACGTGGAAGACTTCTACGAGACCTTCTGCCGCCGTGTAGCCGAAGGCCGCAGCCTCGATATCGAGACCGTCGACAGCATAGGAAGAGGCAGGGTATGGTGCGGCGCCGATGCAGTGAACATTGGTCTCGCCGACACTCTCGGCACACTGCATACCGCCATAGCCGTAGCCGCAGAGATGGCAAAAGTCAAAGACTACATACTGATAAAATTTCCTGAAAGGAAAGACATGTACACTCAACTATACGAATATGCGACCCAAGACCGCAACGAAGAGATAGATATGCGTATCTGTCAAAAAATACCACACTATCGCGAGCTGCTATACTGGAGCAAAGCCCAACCACTACAAGCCAGACTGCCCATGATGGTATACGACTTGTAAGAAAAGAGACGTCGACATGAAACATAGCATCCTACTTATTACACTCCTACTCGTCAGCATACCACTCGCCGCACAGACAAACAGCCGTCTCGTCAGCAACAAGCCATCAACAGGCTACCACTTTTGGGAATACACCCCTGCCAACAATGACGAAAACGAAGCAAAGCCCCTTGTGGTCTTCCTACACGGGGCAAGCCTCTGCGGCAAAGACCTCAACAAAGTGCGCCGCTACGGCACACTGCACGCCTTGCAGATGGGGTTGCAGCTCAACGCATACGTCGTAGCACCACAAAATCCAGGAGGAGCATGGGTGCCCGACAAGGTCAACGCCTGCGTAGACTGGATGATAGAGCACCACACCGTAGACACCAACAGGATATACGTCTTGGGCATGAGCCTCGGCGGCTACGGCACTATCGACTATGTGGCGTCGTACAGCCATCGCATAGCAGCAGCCATGGCAATATGCGGCGGCGGACACCCCAAATCGTACTGCTCCCTCAACGACCTGCCTCTTTGGATATTGCACGGCAACGCCGACAAGGTGGTAAGCATATCTCAGTCGCACACCATAATAGAAAGAATGCGCCAATGCGACGACGTACTTCCACGACTCATATTCACAGAGCTACCCGGTGCCGACCACGGCTACCCTGCTCGCCTGCTGTACCTGCCCAAGACCTACGCATGGCTTTTTGAACACCGACTGACAGACTACGACAGACGTGTAAACAGAGACTACGACATCAACATGAACGACCTTCGCAACGCATACACCACCCTCCGTAATAGCAAGTCAGCCAAAAACAACACCATCGACCTCGACAATAATCAACCTGACAAGTCCGCCACACCTGTTGCAAAAAAAGACAACACCGTAAAAAAAGAAAAGATAAAACAAGAGCCTAACAAGACCGCCACTGTACACAGGGTAAAACGTGGCGACACATTAAGCAAGATAGCCGTCATGTACGGCACAACGGTAAACAAGCTCTGCAAGCTGAACAACATCACCCAAGAGACAACCATCTATCCCGGTCAGAAGCTTAAAATCAGATAAAAGACATGCCCTCTTGCTGCATCACCCACGCAAAAGGGAGATTTCCGCTTCATATCAATCAAAGCCAGGAGAATAACTTCCACTGTCACGCCATCCCAACAACCTATATACTAAAGACATAAACATACAATAAAAAAAATTTTCACACACGAAGCCCTTGTGCAAATAGGTTGCACAAGGGCTTTGTATTTTTGCAAACGATTGAACAGCAAACGCAAAAATCCAAAACAAACTCTTACCAAAGCACAATTCTACAACACATAAACAACCAAATATCAACACCTTACATCAACATCTTTAAAAACATATAGTATTTGAACATATTCAGCATTTAACCACCACTCAAAAAAAAAATTTGTAATCAAAAATAGTAGCAACTAAAAACAAACTATCCAATAGTATTAACATCAAAAAAAAGTTATGAAAAAGTTTATTATTACTTTTACCGTTACTTTGATGGCAGTTATTACATGCCAAGCGCAGTATTCAACCACTTATAACGACATCTACGGTAGAACAACAGGCACTGCTACAACACAGTCAAACTATGGCGGAAGTACTACTACGACATATTACGACAGAAATGGTCTAACAACAGGTTCAGCCACAACACAGTCAAACTATGGCGGAAGTTCCAGTACAACATATTACGACAGAAATGGTCTAACAACAGGTTCAGCTACAACACAGTCAAACTATGGCGGAAGTACTACTACGACATTTTACGACAAATATGGCAGAACAACTGGTACAGCCACTACACAGTCAAACTATGGCGGAAGTACTACTACGACATATTACGACAATTTTGGCAGGACGATAGGCACTAGTACAAGTAATTAATACGAATGTACAGAAAACAACCAAGATATCGCATCCCCCACGCAAATGTCTTCATATAGTATTGATAAACATCAGAAAGCTTCACTCTTATTAGAAGCCTACTAAATAGTTGTCGAACTGGCTTACTCAATTATGTAACCGTCCACATTACACATTGGTACGGGCAATGAGAAAGAAACAAACAGCTATCAATCCAGCCAACACAGCACCCCATGCTATCTATCAACAGCATGGAGTGCTGTTATTATATAATAGCATCACAACGGAAAAATATTGCCATATTTGGCGGTTACAACGGAAAAATATTGCCATATTTGGCGGTTACAGCGGAAAAATATTGCCATATTTGGCGGTTACAACGGAAAAATATTGCCATATTTGGCGGTTTCAACGGAAAAATATTGCCATATTTGGCGGTTGCAACGGAAAAATATTGCCATATTTGGCGGTTACAACGGAAAAATATTGCCATATTTGGCGGTTATAACGGAAAAATATTGTATCTTTGCATTCGAACATAAAAACACAAAGACATGATAACACGTTCATTAGCAGAGAATATCAATAAAAGTTTCGGCAACGGAAAGATAATAGTAGTGCTCGGTGCACGGCAAGTAGGCAAAACAACCATGTTTGAGGAAATAGTAAAAAGCAACAAAAAAACGCTATGGATGAACTGCGACGACTACGACGTAAGAGCCGAGTTAGAGAACAGGACAACCACAGAGCTCCGCAGGCTGATAGGCGAGAACAAAGTAATAGTAATCGACGAGGCACAGCGTGTGAAAAACATCGGATTGACCTTGAAAATAATGGCGGACCTCAAGACCAAGGCACAGATACTTGTAACAGGGTCGTCAAGTCTGGAACTTGCCAACGAGATAAAAGAGCCTGCCACCGGTCGTCTTGACGAGTACACCATGTATCCTCTATCCTTCAGCGAGCTCGCCAACGCCTCGTCAACAAGAGAGGAGCACCGGCTGTTAGAGCAACGATTAATCTACGGCAGCTACCCCGAGATTGTAACCCACCCCAACGACTGCCGCAAGACACTCTCCTCCCTTGCCAACAGCTATCTATACAAAGACCTATTGGAGTACAATGGCATAAAGAAGCCCGAACTGCTGCAGAAACTTGTAAGGGCTTTAGCCCTACAGGTAGGCAGCGAGGTGTCGTACAACGAGCTGTCGCGGCTGCTGAGCGTCAACAAGGAGACCGTAGAGACATATATAGGTCTGTTGGAGATGTGCTATGTGGTGTTCAGGCTGCCATCGTACAGCAACAACATGCGCAGCGAGATAAAGAAGGGCAAAAAGATTTACTTCTACGACAATGGCATACGCAATGCGTTGATATCCAACTTTGCACCCTTAGAGCTTAGGAACGACAAAGGTGCTCTATGGGAGAACTACATAGTGAGCGAGCGAGTGAAACAAAATGCATGCCAGCAACGTAACGCACAACTATATTTCTGGCGTACCACCGAACAGCAAGAGATAGACCTCGTAGAGATATACAACGGCATAACGACAGCATACGAGATAAAATGGAACAGGCCCAAGGCTGCTCTCCCCCCAGCCTTTGCAAGATACTATCCAGAGGCAAGGTTTCAAGTCGTCAACCAAGACAACTACACTGACTTTCTTCAAGAGCAGCTATAAAGCCCCGACTATCCTTGAGACGAGAGCATAGTGCGAGCACCGCTTGCACTATGCCAGGCAAGGAATACAAAGCCATATACCTTGCAATGAGATGTAATTATAAAAATAAAAAAGAGTTTCTTGTCATGAAACTCTTTTTCTGTACCGCATATCAGAGTCGAACTGATGATCTTCTGCGTGAGAGGCAGATGTCCTGGACCACTAGACGAATGCGGCTCATTTGCTTTCCTTTTCAAAAGCGAGTGCAAAAGTACACACTTTTTTTCAATCCACCAAATATTTTTGAAGTTTTTTTTCATACAATCTGTATATCAACATTTTCAGCAAGGCGAGAACTTAGAAGAAACGAAACGTTCTACATGGCGAGACCGAAAAAACGACACCATATACCACTAAACTTTCCCCTTCAGCATCGGACGCACCTTGACATAATAGTACAGCCACACGCAAAGTATCACCACGCCCCATGCAGGCGGCTCGCAGAGCCATATACACGAAGAGCCCACCACAGGCGCCAACAAGCGAGCAAACACATTGCGGCCCGTAAGCTCCACAAAAGATACCAACATAGGCACCACTGTCTGTTTCAAGCCAAGGCACATACCTGTTATAGGACAATACAAGGCATAGAGAAAGAGGTCTATAGAACTCCACCACAAGTTGCGGCAAGCGTATGCCGAAGCAATCTTGTTGAGACCAAACCAGCCCACCACCGTTGGCAATGTCAATATACCTATAATGCAAAACACCGCAGCCACAGCCAACGCCGCCACACGCATCTGCCTGAGG
The DNA here is from genome assembly GCA_045598945.1 of Bacteroidales bacterium. Taxonomy (GTDB): domain Bacteria; phylum Bacteroidota; class Bacteroidia; order Bacteroidales; family P3; genus Colimorpha. The sequence goes on from JAZRVD010000084.1 coordinate 15,245, forward strand.
CCAAGCGCCACCCTATCCCACCTACGTGCCCCCATGTTCTGACCGGCAAAAGTAGCCATAGCGTCGAAGATGACAATAAGCGGAGCCATGATATACCTGTCGAGCTTGGTAACAAGAGCATACGAAGCTGTCATGTCGGCGCCAAAAGAATTGACGGTGCGTTGTAGGATCATAAATCCCACATACAGCATAAACGCCTGCACCATGAGCGGAAGACTGGTGCGAGCCACACTGCCCATACGATATGCCATGCCGCCCGTTTTGAAGATGCCGCGCCATTGGTCACGCAAGCCAAAAGAGGTGTACTTGGCATAACGCTTGAAAAGATGACGTGCCGCCACCACCACACACAACAGCTGCGCCACAGTGGTGGCGAGAGCCACGCCCACCACGCCAAAACGAAAGACACCCACAAGAACAACGTCCAACACTATGTTTACAAACGACGCCAGCAACAAGAACATAAGCGAAGAACGGCTGTCGCCCAAGCCTCGCAATATGCCAGCCACAGCGTTGTACGACATCTGGAATACAAAACCCGCCATATACACATCTACATACAGCACTGCATCGGGCAGCAGCTGCTCCGGCAGCAAGACCACATCTCTCAGCACCCAAGGTGCCAAGAACACGCCCACAACAGTAACAGCCACGCCAATAATCAACTGCAATAACAAGCTTGAGAAGATATATTTGCGCGTCTTGTCTACCCTGCGGCTGCCTACAGCATTAGCCACACACACCGTTATACCCGACGACAGACCCGTAGCAATAGTGATAAAGACACCGAGATAGTTGCCACTGGCACCCACCGACGACAAAGCATCTTGCGATACAAAACGCCCCATGACAAGCATATCTACTGTATTGTAGAGCTGCTGCAAAAGAAAAGCACCCAGCAAGGGAATAGCAAAACGCATTATCACCTTCCACGGCGTACCAACGGTCAAATCAATACTCTTCATCATCTTTCGACACTCTAATAGAGAAAGCAAAATTACATTTTTTTATCTTTTTTCAGCAAAAAACCACTTCCATGACACCATAAAAAACCACCATTTTGTCGTACAGTACCAATATTTCAAAAAAAATCACCATCGCAACAGCATTTATATCAACAGATTTACAACACAGCAAGAAAAATATTTCAAAAATAGCTTCCCCAATTCAAAAAATTAGTCTATTTTTGCAAGCGTAAAAACGAAAACGAGGTTTGGATTTATGTTACTTGCCTTCACCTCTCAAAAAGAAAGTGCTAAAATGTTTCATAGTAAAGAAACAAGATCTATTTGTAGATTTACAACAAAATCACAAACAAATTTTCTTTTTGAGCATTGCATCAACGGACACCACGTCCTTTTGTATCAAAACAAATAACATTTTGATACAAGGATATGCGTGCATCGTTTGAATGTCAAAGGCAATGACAGAAATACAAACACGATGATTTTAGCATACGAGCAGGAGACATCGTTTTTGTTTTTCATGTTGAAACGTGTAAAAAAAAGTATAATAAATGATTATGTCTAATTTAAATATTATAAAATCATGAAAATTCTTCATCTCGCTGACCTGCACATAGGTCAAGTCATCTATCAAAACTATGATAGAACCGCCGAACATCAACACTTCTTCAAACAGGTGGCACAATGGTGCAAAGAGGAGAAACCCGACGCAGTGCTTATCTGCGGCGACATCTTCGACATACAGCAGCCCAGCGCCACAGTAAAAGAGATGTTCAACACCTTCTTTGCCAAACTTCAGCACGACAACCCCGGCATGTGCCTTATAGCTACGGCTGGCAACCACGACTCCGCATCGCGCCTACAAGCCGACGCACCCCTATGGGCAGGCATGGGAGCCAAAATGGTAGGCCTGGCGCCATCTGCCGACATCGCCAACCAACGTAACGACTGGCAAGACGACTACATAGCAAGAATGAATAACGGCTATGTGATAACTATGCCATACACCATAGGCAATAGAAAAGAGACCCTGCAACAGCTTATAGACTACGTAACCAACGAGAACACCAATCATCTGCCTGTAGTAATAATGGCTCATCAAACAGTAAACACCGCCAACACCGAAGGACAAAAAAATGAGATTGGCAATGTATCCTCACAAGATATCAGCGATTTCGGCACTGGCTACGACTACCTCGCCTTGGGACACATACACCGCTCGCAGACCATCAACCAGCCCATCGAGGACGAAAACAACGCCGAGAGCATCTATCCCAATGGAGTGGCACGCTACTGCGGCAGTGCACTGCACGTCAGTTGCGACGAGAAGTACCCGCACACGGTAAGCCTGGTAGAGATAGCCGAACACGGTGCCGAAGTACATGTAAAAAGACTGCGTATCGACGAGCTGCTGCACTTCTACGAACTGCCAAAACAGAGTATAGCAAAATCCGAGGAAGAGGCTCTGAACTGCGTAAAAGAGTTTATCAACGACAACAACAGCGGATATATCCGTCTGCACATCCAGCATGATGTCGCCATCTCGTCAGACTTCGACCAAAAGGTATACAACATAATAGGAGACAGAGAAGTACGCTACAACCCACGCATAGTATGGGAAGGACAACCCGCCACGACAGAAAACACAGCACAGCAAGAGATAACGGTGGCCGAGATACAAGAGATCAACAACCCGCTTGAATTTATAACGGACATAGCGAAAAAGGATTTTGGCTTCACCCACGAAGAGTTGGTAAACGCTTTTAAAGAGGTAGAAAAGGAATTAGACAGGATAAGGGAAGAAGAAAAAACCAAGAGCAAGAAAAAAGGGAACGAGCAATAGGCTGTAACTCTTAAAATTTAGAATAAATAAAACAAACAAAATATCAATTTAAAGTTTTTTATCATGAAAATTAAAAATTTACACATCCGCAACATTGCGTCCATCAGCTCCGCTGACATAGATTTCGAAAACGACTTTGTAGACAGCTACACCAACGCCCAAGCCCAACTAATACTCATCTCTGGCGACACTGGCTGCGGCAAGACCACGCTGCTCGACTGCATAACCCTGGCGCTATACAAAGAGACACCGCGCACCAAGAGCTGCACCAACACAGCCAACAACAAATTCAATGGCATATCGGTCAACGATGTACGCCAATACACGCGCTTGGGCATAAGTGCAAACGACGAATGCTATTGCGAACTGGTATTCATAGGCAACGATGACAACGAATACACCTCTCGTCTCACCCTTGGCATGAAGAAACAGCGCGGAAGCACTAACCTCGAACTACGCGAAGCAAACTGGACATTGAAATGTCCAGAAGGCACTGATTTGAACAAAGTAACCGATATAAGAGAGAAAATCGAAGAAGTTGTGGGCTTAAGCTTCGAGCAATTCAACCGCATGGTGATGCTTGCACAGGGTCAGTTTGCCCAATTTCTCTGTGGCGAGAAGAAAGAACGCGAGCAGATACTGGAACAACTCACCAACACTGAAATTTTCTCAAAATACGGCGATATAATAAGCTACATCGCCAAACAAGCCAAAAACGAAAAAGAACAAATAGACAGAGAGCGTTCCAAAGCACAGGAAAAGCTTAACAACACCGACCCCGAACAGCTGAATACGGAGATAGAAAGACTCGAAATAGAAGCAAGGCAACACCAAAAAAGTATAGAAGGACTAAACAAACTCATCAGCACACTTGGCAACATATTGTCCGACAACGCCACTAAAAAGGAAAAGAACGCTCTGTTGCAAGACTTGGTATCGAGAATGAACAGCGAGGAATACAAGCACGAACAGGAAGACATAGAGGCATGGAAAAATAGTGCCGAAGAGCGCAACGCCTTGCACCAATTGTTCTGCTGCCGCCAAGAACAGAAAAGACAGGATGGCGAAGAGGCAAGACTTAAACAATGGTTTGTTACAGCCAGCAATGAACTATTGTGGCACAGCAATCATCTTGCTGAACTTAAAGCAAAACTTGCCGAGCTGACAGCACGAAAAGAAGGAAGAGAGCAATATGCCAACATATTCACAAACGCCAACAGTCTAAAGAACGAGCTGACAAGTTACCGCACCGAAGAACAGGCCATGCCGCAAAACAATACAAATATAGCAACTGCACAACAAGCAATACAAGTAGCCCAACTCGACATTGATAACAAAGAGAAGCAGAAAAACGAAATCGCGACTCAAATCAGCCAAAAAGAGACGGAGAAAAACGCCCTTGTTGAAGAGCGAAATGCACTAAATCCCAACAGCATAGCCACCGAAATTGCTGCAGCAAACCAACGCAAAAACGATATCAACAATCTGTCGAACACAAGCCAGCAAGCCGACACCCTCCAAAGCGAAATAGCGACCGCCAAGAAAAAGATGACCCAGCTACAGACCACAAAAGAGACGGCAGAGACAGACAACGCCAATGCCATAGAAGCAACAAAAGCGGCCCAGCAAAACTACGACATTATCAACGAGAGATGCATCAGAGCAACAGAGCGTCTCAACACAATGAAGATGAGCCAAAACGAGATGATGACAGAAGTGCGTAGCCGTCTGCAACAAGGCGACACATGCCCTCTGTGCGGTCAAGCCATCAACGAGATCCTCGACGACAACATCAACAAGGCACTCACCCCTCTGCAAAAAGAAGAGCAAGCAATAAGACAAGAACTTGCCAAAGCCCAAGAATCACTCATGACTGCCACAGCCAGGCAAAACGAGACCACAAGCAGCCTAAACGTAGCCATAAGCAACATACAAAACAAGAACAACGAGCTTAACAGGTTGCAACAACAGCTAACAGACTTGCAAAATAAAATCCAACAAAGTTGCAACACATTGAGCATCACCGTAGAGGGCGACATCAACACCACATTGAACAACGAGATCCAGAGAATAGAGGGTCTTCTGACACAACTTACAAAAAAACAGAACAAGGTAGAACAGCTCAACACAAACATCAACAAAACAAACAACGACATACAGCAACTCAATCAAAAAACAAACGACATCAACAACACTCAAAGAGTACTCTCCAACAACATACAGCAATACACGAAGACCATCCTTCTTTTGCAAAACAAAATAGCGAACCATAAGAACGAATACAACAGACTCAACGACATCCTCAACACTTGGAGCAACACTTGGGCAGAAGACATCGATGCCACCATTCAACGGCTTACCAACGAAAGCAACGAATACTCAACACTTGTAAAAGACTTTGACACCACCACACTTGCTGTAAACTCTCACGAACGCTATAACGAGAATATGACCAAGCAACACGATGAAATACTGCACAACTTTCCACACTGGAACAATCCAGGAGAACCAGCCGAACCTACATGCATGAACAACGCACAATGTATCTTTCACCAAGCCACAGAGCCAACCAACAAAAAGTATCTCCCCGTATGCTGGGACAACCTATACAGAAATGCCACAGCGCTCAAGACTCAAATAGATACCACAAAATCTAACCTTGCAGAACTTACCGGCAAACTCGACGCTTACTATGCAGCAACAGGCCGCACCGAAGCACAGCTTGCCGACCTCGACAGTCGCAGCAAAGAGATAGAACAGAACAGCAACGACCACACCGACAAAGAGTCCCGCCAAAGAGAATTGCAAAACGCCCTTGCCGAGCTCACCCAAAGACTGCAAGAAAACCATGCCACGATAAACATCCAATACGGCGACGAGCTTCCCAACATCGACGAAAAGAAAGAAGAGCTACAAAAATTAAACGAAGCCAAAGACATTGCCAATCAAGACTTAGGCACCAAATGCGAAACATTAAAAGTCTACACCGAAAACAGAAAAGAGCTTGAAAACATTGCCACAAAATACGACAATGCGGAAAGAAAACACAACCTATGGCAACGTCTCGACAAAACCTTTGGAGGCACTCGCTTCCGTACCATAGTGCAAAGCTACATACTGCAGCCACTGCTCAACAACGCCAACGTCTACCTCTCACAGATCACCGACCGTTACCTACTGACATGTGTCGACGACAACGAAGCACTAAGCATCTTTGTGAAAGACAACTTCCACAAAGGGGAGATACGCAGCAGCACAACACTATCGGGCGGAGAACGATTTATGATCTCCTTGGCACTCTCGCTTGCACTCTCCACGCTCAACCGGCCAGACCTGAAAGTTGACACGCTATTTATCGATGAGGGCTTCGGCACACTCGACAACACCACACTCGACAACGTGATGAACACCCTTGAACGACTGCAAGAGATAACGGCGCACGACAACCGACGAGTGGCACTCATCTCGCACCGCGAAGAGCTGATGAGCCGAATACAACACCAGATACAGGTAAAGCGACAAGCCAACGGCAGCAGCAAGGTGGAAATAAAGAACTAACAACAAGTTTCGACAGTGGAAAAAAGAAGACTGTCGGCTAACACTGACAGCCTTTTTTGTGTAATAAAAAAAATAACCCAACTTTGCCGAAAAAAGTTTTTTTTAGTCAAATTTAGCGTGA
>JAZRVD010000085.1:0-10981 GCA_045598945.1 Bacteroidales bacterium
GTAAATTTTGCATGTAAATAACCAACAAAAAGACAAAGCCTCATGGCTTTGTCTTTTTGTCATATATTTCGGTAGGGTGTTGTCTTTTGAGATGTGTTGTAAATTATTACTGTCCGCTAAATCACAAACCGTATAGTTTAATCCATTGATAGTAAGAAATTAAGCTATACTTGTGTTTTAGACAAGCCCCCCCCTATTATTCTTTTGTGTTTTCAGGTGGTGATTCTGCCATTTCCGTGAGTATTTTTTGCATGTCAGCATCAGGTTGGTTGAGGAAAATTTCCATGTTGATATAGTACATCAATAAAATGCGTACTATTGTTGCTAATCTATAGAAACTCCAACGTCTTTGCAAGCTGCTTTGCAGAATTGAGAGCAACAGATTAGCGATAAGTGTAACCTATACCTGTATTTTTATGGCATTGGCACTTTCCCCATAAAAGTATCTTAGAGGGAAATTCTGTTTTATCTGCTTGAAAAGCGACTCTATTTGCCAGCGTCTGCGGTAAATGTCCACAATTGTCTTTAGCGACATACTGAAATTGTTCCTTTTAATGTGGCCCATATTGTGCATTATGGCGGATAATAATAAAGTGGGTGGCAAGATGGTGGGGCGGGAGACTCTGCAATTTCTAAAAAGTCGTTTTTTGACCTATTGGATAGAATATAACACACCGTCTGGCATTTGCCGGACGGTGTGCATATAAAAGAAAATGGCAGGAATTTACAGTTTCTTGGATTTTAGATTTTGTATGAAGAGCTGAAGGAGGGTGTTTTTGTGCTTGGCGTTGTCGTAGGTGTAGCGCTCGAAGTCGGTGGAGTTGATAGGGTGTATAGTTATCTTTGGGGGCATGTAGCCTACCTTGGAGGCAGCTTGTGCGTAGAAGTCTGCCATGCTGCTTAGCTTCTTTTTGTTGCTCTCAAACTTTTTCTCGTTTTCCACAAAGCCTTGCACCAAGGTGCACCAAGCTTGGTAGAACGACGTTCCTTCCATGACACTGGCTAATTGATATACCTCTGTGGCGTTGTGGTTGGAGTGTATTTGTTCGTCGATGATGCTGAGGGTGTAGAGGTTGTGTCCTATTGGCGCCTGCTCGAATACTGCCACGCCCTGCACGTTGTTGGCTATGTTGGCGTAGAGCTGCGTGTAGTAGTTGGCTAAGCAGCCGAGACGTATGAGCTTGTAGAGGTCGTTGTAGTAGGTCTTGGCAAAGTCGGCATAGAGCGAGTCGGCTGTGTGCAGCATCTCGTTGGCGTGCTGTTCTGTGCCTTTTTGGTTGCGATGCAGGCCCATGATAGACGGTGTGTAGATAAGTCCGTAGGTGGTGTATATCTGCATCACGTATGCTTGCGCCATCTGCTTGCCAAAGTTGAAGCTCTCTCTGTACATGCTGCGGCGTATGGCTTGCAGTGTGTCTGCCACCCATAGCGACCGGCTGTCGCCACCCGTCTCTGGCAGCAGCTGGCTTATGCGTGTTAAGCCGTCGGCGTAGGTGTTTACTATTTTTTGTTTGGCGCGGACGCTTAGTGTGATATCGCTTACGCTTAGTGTGATGTTGGCGTTACGATTGCGTGCATTGAGACTTGCAGGAGCTATAATGAGGCAGAGCAGGGCTATGCCGCTTAGCAAGGCTGATATGTTATGCATGGCTGGTGCCGTTTTTGTTGTGCTGTGATGTTTCAATGTATTGGATTTGAAAAGTGTGCTTGAAATGATTTTGCAAAAGTAGTGTATTTTTTGTTATGTTTTTTATTGCATGAGACTAAGTTTTTATCAATCGCTTGTTGAAAAACTGTTTTGCTAATGTGTTGAGAGGTGTGGTGTTAGTGTGTCGTTGCCATAGTAACGCACAAAGCCCGCCATCGAGGGGTGGCAGGCTTTGTGCGTTAGTCGTATGGTGGATGACTGTTATTCAGGCCATACAGCTTGAAGGTTGCGGTCGCCGAAGGCATCGTCGATCTTGCTGATGGTTGGCCAGTATTTGTCGTCGTGCTCCATTGGGAAGGCTGCTGTCTTGCGGCTGTAAGGTAGCGTCCATTCGTCGGCGCATACCACTTGCATGGTGTGAGGTGCGTTGCAGATGGGGTTGTTATGCTCGTCGCTCTTGCCGGTCATCACGTCGTCTATTTCCTGGCGTATGGCTATGAGGGCTTCGCACAGGCGGTCGAGTTCGCTCAGTGGCTCGCTCTCGGTAGGCTCTACCATCAGGGTGTTGTGAACAGGGAAGGCCACGGTGGGGGCGTGGAAGCCGTAGTCCATCATACGCTTGGCGATGTCGCCAACGCTGACTTTAAGGCTGAACTCGTTGAAGTCGATGATCATCTCGTGGCCGCACATGCCGTTTTTGCCGGTGTAGAGTATCTTGTAGTATTTCTGCAGACGGGCGCGGAGGTAGTTGGCGTTGAGTATGGCGTGGCGTGTGGCATCGGTAAGGCCGTTGCCGCCGAGCATGAGGAGGTAGCCGTATGTGATGGGCAGGAGCATGGCGCTGCCGTAGGGTGCTGCGCTCATGGCGTTGCCCTTGCTGCCGCCAACCTTCACTTGGCTGTGCGATGGCAGGAAGTCGACGAGGTGCTTGGCAACACCGATAGGGCCTACTCCAGGGCCGCCGCCGCCGTGAGGCATGCCGAAGGTCTTGTGCAGGTTGAGGTGGCACACGTCGGCACCCATGTGTCCGGGGCTGGTGAGGCCTACCTGGGCGTTCATGTTGGCGCCGTCCATGTATACGAGGCCGCCGTTGGCGTGTATGATGTTGATGATTTCGAGTATGCCCTCTTCAAAGGCACCGTGGGTGGACGGGTAGGTTATCATCAGGCAGCTGAGGTTGTCCTTGTTCTCTTCAGCTTTCTGGCGCAGGTCGTTGATGTCTACGTCGCCGCGTTCGTCGCATTTCACCACTATTATCTTCATGCCTGCCTTGGCGGCGCTGGCTGGGTTGGTGCCGTGTGCGCTGGCTGGTATGAGGCATACGTTGCGGTGTGCGTTGCCGTTGGCAATGTGGTAGTTGCGTATGACGGTGAGGCCGCTGTATTCGCCTGCTGAGCCTGCGTTGGGCTGCAGCGATACGCCGGCGAAGCCGGTAACGGTGCAGAGCATGTCTTCTATCTCGTGTATCATTTGCAGGTAGCCTTCAGCTTGGTCTTCTGGCACGAAGGGGTGTATGGCGCCGAAGCCTGCCCAGCTCAGTGGCATCATCTCGGCGGCGGCGTTGAGTTTCATGGTGCAGCTGCCAAGCGGTATCATGGCGCGGTTGAGGCTGAGGTCTTTCACCTCAAGTTTCTTCATGTAGCGCATCATCTCGGTCTCGCTGTGGTAGCTGTTGAAGACGCGCTCGGTGAGGTAGGCGCTGGTGCGGCGCAGTTGTTCGGGGATGTTGTCGAGGGTGTGGCAGCAGCAGCATTTGCATTGCAGAGGCTCGGCTTTTTTGCCGGCGGCGGTGGCGAGGACGTTGATGATGGCGGCTATGTCGTCGCGGCTGGTGGTCTCGTCGAGGCTGATGCTGATGCATTCGGAGCAGATGTAACGGAAGTTGATTTCATGTTCGAGGGCAATCTTTTTCACCACGTCGGTCGACACGGGGCATTGCAGGCAGAGGGTGTCGAAGAACACCTTGTTGTACTGCTTGTAGCCGTATTTCTCAAGTTCGCCGGCGAGGGCTGTGGCCTGGGTGTGGATATGCGAGGCTATGTTGCGTATGCCTTCCGGGCCGTGCCATGCGGCGTAGAATCCGCTCATGATGGCCACGAGGGCTTGCGAGGTGCAGATGTTGGAAGTGGCCTTGTCGCGCTTGATGTGCTGCTCGCGCATGCCGAGAGCCATACGCAGCGCGGGGTTGCCCATGGCGTCTTTGCTCCAGCCTATGATACGGCCAGGGAAGAGGCGCTTGAAGTTTTCGGTGATGGCGAAGAAGCCGGCGGCGGGGCCGCCAAATCCCATAGGTATGCCAAAGTGCTGTGCGTTGCCGAAGGCGCAGTCGGCGCCCATCTCGCCAGGAGCCTTGAGCAGTGCGAGTGCCATGAGGTCGGTGGCCATGCCTACGAAGATGCCCATCTCGTGAGCCTTGGCTATAAAGTCGGTGTAGTCGGTTGCCTCGCCGTACTGGTTGGGGTACTGTACAAAGACGGCGAAGTAGCTCTTGTCGAGGTTGGCCTCGCATGCCTTGCCGGTAACAATCTCGATACCGCGTGGGTCGGCGTTGGTGCGCATCACGTCTAAGGTCTGGGGCAGTATGCCTTCGTCGACAAACACCTTGCACACGTTGGCTTTCACTGCCTCGCGGCTGCGGCTGTTGTAGAACATTATCATACATTCGCCGCCGGCGGTGGCTTCGTCAAGCAGGGAGGCGTTGGCGAGAGGCATCTTGGTCATGCCGGACACCATGGTCTGATAGGTCATCAGGGCTTCGAGACGTCCTTGGCTGATCTCGGTCTGGTAGGGGGTGTAGGCGGTGTACCAGCCTGCATTCTCAAACACGTTGCGCATTATCACGGCAGGGGTGATGGTGTTGTAGTACCCCATGCCGATGTAGGTCTTGTACAGCTTGTTTTTCTCAGCGAGGCTGCGGCAGCGGCCGAGAAACTCGTATTCGTTGATGCCGTCGGCTATAGGCATGGGCTTTTCTAAGCGTATGCCGGCAGGGACGGTCTTGTCGATAAGCTCTTCCATAGAGGCTACACCGATGGTCTGAAGCATCTTGGCCTCTTCGTCGGCTTTGCTGACGCCATTGTGGCGGGGGGCAAAATTGTTTGTAATCATCTATATGTTGTTTTTAAGAATAATTGTCCTTGAGGTGAGGTCTATATGCACATTATCAACGAGATAAAAAGCATGCACCCTTGCTTGTGAAAAGGCAAAGATAAGAAAAATATTTGTTTCCTGCATCTTTGCCGTTTATATACATATAAATATGTTTCAACAAGTGGCATGTATTTTCTCGCCGTTGCTGGCTGTTAAATATGTTGTTGAAAAAAAAATATTTGCAAATATTGTGCTTAAGAGTGCATTTTTTTTATAAAATCTGTAATTTTGCACAAATTTAACGTATGGCAAACGAATAGTTTGGATAATATATAATCTCTTTAATATGAGTACATTAAAAGGACGCAATCTTATTTCCATTACCGATTTCAACAAGGATGAGTATATCCAGGTGTTGGATATTGCCGAGGAGTTTGAGAAAAACCCGAAGCAAAAGATATTGAGCGACAAGGTCGTTGCCACTCTTTTTTTCGAGCCATCCACGCGCACGCGCCTCAGCTTTGAAAGCGCCGCCAATCAACTTGGAGCCCGCGTCATCGGCTTCAGCGACCCCGGAGCCACCAGCGTGCAGAAGGGCGAGAGCCTGCACGACACCATCACCATGGTTAGCAGCTATAGCGACCTTATTGTGATGCGCAACCCCAAGGAGGGCTCCTCTCGCTATGCCAGCGAGGTGGCCTCGGTGCCTGTCATCAACGCTGGCGACGGAGCCAACCAGCACCCTACACAGTGCATGCTCGACCTCTACAGCATACGCAAGACGCAGGGTACGCTCGACAACCTCAACATAGCCTGCGTGGGCGACCTTAAATATGGCAGAACGGTGCACAGCCTCGTCCAGGCCATGTGCAACTTCAACGCCACCTTCCACCTCGTCTCGCCCGAAGAGCTGAAGCTCCCCAGCTCGGTAAAGATGAGCGTCAAGAATGCCGGACTGAAATATTATCAGTATACCGACATCAAAGATGTGGTGCCAACAGCCGACATTATTTACATGACTCGCGTGCAGCGCGAGCGCTTTGTCGACCCTCTCGAATACGAGCGCGTCAAAGACAGCTGCATCCTCACCGCCTCCATGCTCAAGGGCTGCAAGCCTAATATGCGCGTGCTGCATCCGCTGCCTCGCGTCAACGAGATTGCCGTCGATGTCGACAAAACGCCCTACGCCTATTACTTCCAGCAGGCTCAAAACGGCGTTTACGTCCGCCAAGCTCTTATGGCTGCCATCCTCGGCGTGCGCTAACAGTTGTCCTATTCAGGTTTTTGTTTTATATTAATTGCATTAATAATGGATACAAAGAAAGAACTCGTGGTGCCCCGCATCGAGAATGGCACCGTTATAGACCATATACCCACCAACCTCCTCTATCAGATTGTCCATATCCTCGACCTCGAAGACTATGAGGACGAGGTGCTGATAGGCAACTACCTAACCAGTCAGAAGTTTATCCGCAAGGGCATCATCAAGGTCAAGAACAAGTACTTCAACGAGAACGAGCTGAGCAAGATAGCCCTCGTGGCACCTATGGTTACCATCATCACTATCAAGAACTACGACATAGTGGAGAAGCGCGAGGTGGAGATTCCCGACCATATCGACGACTTTGTGAAGTGCATGAATCCTCGCTGTATCACCAACCACGAGGCCATACCTACCAAGTTTGACGTTATCGACAAGAAGAACCTCAAACTCCGCTGCCACTACTGCGAGAAGTTTGTTACCAAGGACACAATCCGTTTTAACGACTAATACTCTATCGTGAAACGTTATCTTATAGCTTTGCTTGCCGTTACATTGGCAATGGTTGTGGCGTCGTTTGGCGTGCTGTGGCTGGCGCCAGCCTCCTATCTTGTAGTCATGTCGCTGATGCCTCTCTATTTCGCCGTAGTTACAGGCGTGCTACATCGCATAGTGGTGCGTGCCGCCTACCGCGACGCGCGCGTCTTTATCAAGACCTTCCTCACCTCCACGGTGGTAACGCTCTTGGTGCATCTCGCCGTGCTGTCGCTCTATATGTTTACTCACGTTCCCCAGGCAAAGCTTTTCGCCCTCGCTTTCGCTGTGGGCTATGTTGTCTACCTTGTCTTTGAGACCATGCAGCTCGTCGCCTTTGTTCGCAAGGGTAAAGACAAGTAGAGGCTTATAACTTTATATAACACTAAACAAGGCAAGATGAAAATAGCTGTTGTTGGAGCCACAGGGCTCGTGGGCAGGATGATGCTCAATGTGCTGTACGAGTATGGCATAGCACAGGATGCCGAGATTATCGTCGCCGCCTCGCCGCGTTCGGTAGGCCAGACGATGAGGGCGTGCGGTGCGCCGTTTCCCATAGTCTCTGTCGACGACGCCATTGCTGCTCGTCCCGACTACGCGCTTTTCTCGGCAGGCTCCGAAGTCTCGCTGCTCTATGCGCCTCGTTTTGCTGAACAGGGCTGCACGGTGATTGACAACTCTTCGGCATGGCGTATGGACCCTGAGGTGCCGCTGGTTATCCCTGAGGTCAACATGCGTGCTGTCTTGCCATCGCATCGTATCATTGCCAATCCCAACTGCAGCACCATACAGATGCTGGTAGCTCTCGCCCCGCTGCATCGTGCCTTTGGCTTGAAACGTGTCGTCGTTAGCACCTATCAGAGTGTCAGCGGCTCAGGACAGAAAGGACTGTCGCAGCTCGCTCGCGAGGAGGACTATTTCGTTGTTCAGCAAGGCATCATCATGCCCGACATCTCCGACTCGCTGCTTGCCACTTCGCCATATCCCCACTTCATTCATCGCAACGTGCTGCCTATGGCTGGCTCTTTCGAGGGCGACGACGGCTACACCTCCGAAGAGCTGAAGCTGGTGCGCGAGACACACAAGATCTTCGCCGACGACAGCATCGCAGTCTCCGCCACGGCGGCGCGCGTGCCGGTGTCGGGCGGTCATAGCGAGTCAATCAACGCGCAGTTTCATGGCGCCTGTACTGCCGCCGAGGCGCGTGTAATCTTGGCGTCGACTATGGGCATAGAGCTGCAAGACAACCCCTGCGCCGACTTCTACCCCATGGCGCTCTTTGCCAACGGCAGCAACGATGTCTTTGTCGGTCGCGTGCGCGACGACCTCTCGCAGCCCAACACCATCAATATGTGGGTCGTGGCCGACAACCTACGCAAGGGTGCCGCCACCAATGCCGTCCAGATTCTTCTGTCGCTTATTAATTCCAATAGGTAAACTTTTATGCGTCATAGCCTTATATATCTCTTGCTTCTCTCCGTGTTGCTGGTGGCTTGCAACAACAAGAGCCTTCTCGACGAGACTCATCAGATTTCCAATGCCAACTGGGAGAGGTTTCAGACCGAGACATTCAAGTTCAATGTCCCCGACGCTGACGAATGTTATGATATTTATCTTTATGTAGACATTGATACGGCACGCTTTGTAGGCTCTATGCTCCCTGTGGCCGTCAATCTATATAGCGTTCAAGGCGAGCGTCGTATGTTCCGCACCGACATCGCTGTGCGCAGCAATGATGGCAAGTGGCTTGGCGAGGTGGCAGATGGCAAGATGATATGCTCCAAAAAGATCAGGTCTACTTTTTTCTTTAACCGTAGCGGAGAAAACAGCATGGAGTTGTCGCAATGCTCCAACCGCTATGACATGCAAGGCGTCAACGCCTTAAGGTTGCAGATAGAGGTGGCAAACTTCGACTTGCCCAAGTGATAATAAAAAAATAAACTTATATGAAAAAACTCTTTTTATTTGTGGCTGTGGCCCTCCTCGCAGTAGCCTGCAGCAAAGAAGATGATGATGTCGCGCCTGTCGGCAAAGAACCAGTAGAGACAAACACTCCTGGCAATCCTACTGGAGATGACACCACCAATATACCTCAAAACAAGGTGAATTTGGTAGAAAGGACTTTTGTAACTTCCGCCTCTGCCTCCAAGACTGCCGTCTATGGCTTCGAGAGCCAGGTGGATTTAGGTTTCCACGCCGACGACTCTATCCAAGTCTTTGACGCTTCCGGCAACTATGTCATTCGTCCCACGGGTGTCAATATGCAGGAAGGCGGCAAGGTCAATGGTGAGATGATTTACAAAAAGATGAACTTCAAAGGCGAGGTGCCTGAAGGCGATGGCAAGTTAGGCTTCATCTATCCTTTCAAACCGAACTACACCTTCTCTGGCACCACGGTTACTAATGTTAATATTCCAACCACGCAGGTTATCCCTGCTGGCACCTACGACCCTACGGCTATCTTCTTCTATGCCTATACTAACGATGTGCAGATTGTAATGCAGAATCCTTGTGCCTTGGTGATGATAACAGTAGATGAAAATGTTGAAAGAGAATACTCAAAACTTAGTATAACAAGAACAGCAAGTAATGGAAGTTCTGCCATAGCTGGGACTTTTTCTTTAGATGTTACACAAGGCGAACTTGTTGATAACGCAATAAGTACTTCAGTAGAATTAATTCCGTCAACAGGAGATTTCTTTATGCCAGGAAAAACATATTTTGCAGTTGTAAAACCTGGTAAGGGATTGTTTGCCATAAAAGGTTTATATACAGGTGTTGACGTTTTCAAGACCTTAAATTATGAAACATTCGAAGAAAAAGAATATACTTTTAGAGCTGGTAAATGTTATCATGTACACTTAAACGGGGTAACAGCAGATCTCGTCTCTGGCAACTAATCAATAAAATGTAATAAGCAACAGGCGGACAAGAGCCTATCAACTCTTGTCCGCTTTTCTTTTCAACACCTGTCTGCCTTGATAGACTCTACGATAAATAAAAACATCGAGCGCATAGCTCTCAAGCTCAAGACCATTCCCGAGACGCCCGGCGTGTATCAGCATCTCGACGAGAACGGCACGGTCATCTATGTCGGCAAGGCGCGCAACCTGCAACGCCGCGTCAGCTCCTATTTCTCCCACTACGACGACAAGAGTGCCAAAATCAAGATGCTTGTGCGCAATATTTTCGACTTTCGTGTTACCGTAGTGGCCACCGAGGTAGATGCCCTCCTGCTCGAAAACAACCTCATCAAGCAGTACCAGCCGCGCTACAACAGTCTGCTCAAAGACGACAAGTCCTACCCCTATCTTTGTATCACCAACGAGGACTATCCCCGCCTGCTCTTTACTCGCAACCACCATGCCGCCACAAGCAGCGCCTTGGGGCATTACTACGGCCCTTATCCCAACCAGGGCATCCTGCGTGCCTTGCAGGACATTATCCGCCAGCTTTTTCAGTATCGCACATGCGACATGACGCTGCGTCGCGACGTGGTCAAGGCCAACGCTCGCCCTTGCATGAAATATCAGATAGGGCTGTGCAAGGCGCCGTGTGTGGGCTTGCAGAGCTGCGATGACTACCGTCATACTTTCGACAACATACGCCGAATACTAAAAGGCGACTTTGGCGAGATACTCGACGACCTTAAGCAGCAGATGTTCTCGCTCGCCAACGACCTCCGTTTCGAGGAGGCAGATGCCGTAAAGCGCCGTATACGTCTGCTCGAAGAATACCAGAGTCGCTCTACCGTTGTCAATACCAATATCAAGGACGTAGACGTCTATTCCATTCTCTCCGACGACCGTTACGCTTATGTCAATATGATGCGTGTGAAGAATGGCAGCATCATCTACAGCTTCTCCACCGAGATACGCAAGGCGCTCGAAGAGACCGACGAGGAGATACTCTCCACCATTATCCCCGAACTGCACGAGCGCACCGAAAGCACGGCGCACGAGGCACTTGTGCCTATCTTCGTCAACGACTTGCCGGAGGAGTATCTGCGTCAGAATGTCGTCGACCTCTCCGAGTCGTCCGACCGCAAGACGGTCTCCGCCGACCGTCGCAAGCTCTTCGAGCTGTCGCTGCGCAATGCCTCATCCTATCAGGCGCAATGCCGTCATCAGCGAGCATTGCTCAACCCCGACGAGGCGTCGCAGTCTGCCGACCGTCGCAAGCAGCATCTCCTCGAACGCATACAGCATGCCCTTAGGCTCACCGCGCTGCCTGTCAATATAGAGTGTTTCGACAATAGCAACATACAAGGCGCTTATCCTGTTGCCGCTATGGTGCGTTTTACTGGCGGCAGACCCAACAAGAGCGAATACCGCAAGTTCAACATCAAGACTGTAGAAGGCCCCGACGACTACGCCTCGATGGAAGAGGTTATCTATCGTCGTTACAAGCGTCTGAGCGAAGAGGGCAAGCCCTTGCCCGAATTGCTC
>JAZRVD010000086.1:0-5281 GCA_045598945.1 Bacteroidales bacterium
TGTAAAGAACGCGTCGCTATCGCCAGCACTATTAGATGAGGGGGCCTTACTTATGGAGAAATGCAACCCGAAGCCAGTATTTCCTTCGCTCCGGGAAGAGAATTTATGCTATTTTGAATATTACCGGACAGCAATATTACAATATCTATTTTTCAAGGCACTGGATCGTAGCCGCTGCCACCCCACGGAGTGCAACGAAGAATGCGCTTGATACCGAGCCAGAGACCTTTGAATGGGCCATACTTGATAATAGCCTCGCGCATATATTGCGAACAGGTGGGGGTATAACGACACGCCGGCGGCGTGAAAGGAGAGATGCAGCTACGATAGAAAGCTATCATGGCCAGCATGACCTTGCTAAGACATTTGCAAAAAAAACGCCAGATTGTTTTCATGACTGTCGGAGTTTTTCTATCAGCACCTCTATTGCCTTCTGCATCTTGCGGTCGAAAGTGCCGTAGTCGTATATTTGAGTATGAACGTATGATATTGACAAGAGGAGCTGCCTGTTGTCGAGTGCGACGTAGAGCTGCTGCTTGCGAGTGCGGAAAGTCTCGCGCATGAGTCTTTTCACTCTGTTGCGGTCTACAGCATGACGAAACCTGCGTTTAGAGACGCTAATCAAGGTCTGGCACGTTGCCGGCAACGTGTCAGCAGGCACAACAAGATAGCGTATGCTGAAAGGGAACACCATGGCTTTGCCACCTTTCTCGAACAGCATCTCGATACGACGCATACTGCACAGACGCTCGCTTTTAGGAAAGGTGCGCCTTGTGATGGTTACATCATTTCTTGTCATCTTTACTTGAGCTCGACTTGCCTGCCTTGCGCTCGCGACGAGCGGCGGCCTGCGCCTTCCGTTCCTCTTGCAATTGATTGTATTTCTCCTTGTCGACAATAATAGACTTAGACCTCTTGGAAGCACTTGAACGAGTAGAATGGCCTGAACTCTTCGACTTGAGAGTAGAAGCCTTGGCATCGATTATAGCGCCCTGCTCCTTGCCAAGCAGATAGTTTTCTATAGCCATGGCCATAGAAGGGCACGCCTTGGTAGGAGCCACGACAGAGACCTTGAGACCGGCGGCGGCAAGAGCAGAATTGGTGGTAGTGCCTAATGCGGCGATACGGATATCCTCGGAGGCTATGTTGGGGAAGCTTTGCAGCACAGCACGCAATCCGATAGGCGAAAAGAGCACAATCATATCGTACTCCTTTAGATTGAACTTTTTGAGGTCCTTGGGTTGCGAATAGTACATTACAGCGCGCGTATAGTTATATTTGCCCTTGTCGAGCAGACGCGTATATTCTGTCATCTTTTCATCAGAGCATGGAAAGAGATATTTCTCATCGTGATGTTTCGACATCACGTCGACCAACTCGGCAAAGAACTGCTGCCCCACAAAGACCTTGCGCTTGCGATACTGGATATAGTTTTGCAGATAGTTGGATATGGTCTCCGAAGTGCAAAAATATTTCATAGTATCCGGAATATTTTCGCGCAGCTCTTTGGCAAGACGGAAATAGTTGTCGACAGCATAACGGCTGTTGAAGATAACAGCGGTGTAGTCTACAAGATGTATACGGCTTTTACGAAACTCAGATGTAGTAACACCTACAATGTCGAAAAACTTATAGAAAGTCAGCTCAAGATTAAATTCCGAAATAAGCTTGCCGTAAGGTGATTTATCAATATCAGGCGGCTCAGGTTGAGAGATAAGAATTCTTTTTATTTTGTTTGCTTTGTCCATATTACATATAACATTAAATCACAACGATACATACATCTTGTAAAGCACTACTAATGGTATAATCTCAAGCGTGCAAAGATAGTAGAATAAATAAAAATGATTGCTTTTTGGCGAGGCCAAAAGCATTTGCAATCCTCTGACAATACGTATAAAGAATAGCAGCGCCGGCAGTGCCAAAAGGAACAGCATTGCCGTGGTATTTAGACCCGGTATATATACCACCGCAAACAATATTGGCAGCATCACCGTAGCCGAAGCGAGCTGGAAATAGTCGTTAGACAACAGATAGCTCGATGCCTCACTAACACACAAAAAAGCTTTCGAGAGCATGCGAGTGAAGACATTACGAAGAAATATAGTAGCGATAAAGAAAACAAGTATGGTGTAAAAAAACACAAAAGAGTTTTCGGGAGCAAATGACGGAGAGAAGAAGAGTATGCAGCTATAGGCGAGAATTGACGAAGTAACGGCATAAAGTATGATAGCAGGCATACGTTTGGCATGCGAAGAGAAGTTACATTCGCGCGTTATCCTTTCCAACTCGCTAACACTAAACAGGGCAGACAAGATTTGCTTGAACGTAATACGATGATTGCGATAAAAAACGGCAACACAAAAACAGAGCATGACCAAAAGGAGAAATATCCAGCTGGATGGACGCTGCACGTCGCGCTGCACAAAAGAAGAAGAATGAACCTGCAACGAATGTTCCGTAAACATACTCTGACGCCATACTGTAGGTGTAGGAATAATGTCGCAATGCTCCTCACTGACAACAACCGTGTCCTTTCTGCACGGTACGTTAAGGTAAAGGTTGCACTGCTCCTCGATAGAGCCGACATGATATTCGTAAGAAAAATGAGCAGGAGCGATGAGAATGTCGGGGATATACTGTTGAACAGTATCTGTCGACACAGTGTCTATAGAGGCTACCGCCATCGGCTGTACAGGCTTAGCAGCAGAAGCAGGCGATGCCGCAACGACGGTTGCCGAAGGTGCGAAGTGATGAGTGTCCAAAGCTGGCACAGTGCCTTGAAGATGCGAGTCGGCAGGGTGCTGTATGTTCACACTCGGAAGACTTGTAGCATGGGAATCGGCATGTATAACAGTAGGCTGTTGCTGATGCGATGTGTCAACCGTTGGCGTAGAAACGCTACGAACACTGTCCGGCGGTGGCTGAATAAGCATAAATTTCATACTCATCTAAAGACATATCATGCGGATTGACAGCAACATACACTAAACCAACCCACTACATTTTGATTTGCAAATTTACTCATATTTTAGCAGACATTAGCAAAGTTATCTACATTTTTTTTCGACAGATGAAAAAAAAAACGTACTTTTGCAAAGATTGCGACATGCGTAGACATGTCATCTACAAGAAAAAAACTCACTTTAACGTCAACAGCAAACAGGTTACCGCAATGAAATGTTCGATTCCTAAAGGTACGCGAGACTTTCTGCCCAACGAGATGGCTCGCCGCAACTATATCTTCGACACCATACGTCAAGTCTTTAAGCTTTACGCTTTTGAGCCTATAGAGACACCATCGATAGAGAACCTCACCACGCTGATGGGCAAATACGGCGAAGAGGGCGACAAGCTACTCTTCAAAGTGCTGAATTCCGGCGACTTTATGAAAGACGTGGACTTCACTGCCGACTACCACAAAGTGGCTCCACAAATATGTGAGAGAGGTCTGCGCTACGACCTGACGGTGCCATTTGCCCGCTTCGTAGTACAGCACCGCGACGAGATAACGCTGCCATTCCGCCGCTACCAACTGCAGCCGGTATGGCGTGCCGACAGACCACAGAAAGGACGCTACCGCGAGTTCTACCAATGCGATGCCGACATGATAGGCAGCGAGTCGATGCTCAACGAGCTGGAACTGGTGGAGATGGTAGACGAGGTGTTCAAACGCCTTGGCATCAACGTAACACTGAAAATCAACAACCGCAAAATCCTTGCCGGCATAGCCGAGCTAATAGGCGCTCCCGACAAACTGGTAGACATAACAGTAGCTATCGACAAGTTAGACAAGATAGGCTTGGACAATGTACGCCAAGAGCTTAGAGAGCGCGAGCTGACCGACGAACAGATCACAGCCCTCGACCCGATATTTGACTTGAAAGGCACGGCGACAGACAAGCTCGACAAACTTGCCGCCATATTCGAAAACATAGAGATTGGCACAAAAGGCGTAGCTGAGAGTAGAGAGCTGTTCTCACTGATAGATGCTATTGGCACACAATGCAACGTAGAGCTCGACCTCACTCTGGCACGCGGCTTGAACTACTACACTGGCGCCATCTTTGAAGTCAAAGCCAACGATGTAGCCATGGGCAGCATCTGCGGTGGCGGCAGATACGACAACCTTACTGGCATCTTTGGCATGCCCAATGTCTCCGGCGTAGGCATATCGTTTGGCGCCGACCGCATCTACGATGTGCTGACAGAGCTTGACAAATACCCACAAGACCTCACCAAATCGGCAGACATACTGTTTATCAACTTCGGCGCCGCCGAGCTGCGCTATGCCCTACAATGCGCCGCCAAGCTGCGTGGCAGAGGCATCAGCACCTTGGTATATCCCGACGTAGCCAAAATGAAAAAACAGATGGACTACGCCAACCGCAAAGGCATACACTATGTGGCTTTTGCCGGCGAGACAGAGATAAACACCAGCACACTAACTATAAAGAACATGCAAAACGGCGAACAGCGTACCATCCATATTGATGAACTTGAAACAATTGACTTATAAACCAAAGAATTATGCGTCAAATACTGCCATTCTTCTTGCTGACATGCCTATTCGTTGGCGTCAATGCACAACAACCGGTAACGGATACCGACTCTGTGCGTAAGTCATATCTTGAAACAATACAAAAACTAAAAGAAGAAACAGACTCGCTACGCAGCATAAACAAGCGCTATCAAAGTGAGCTAAAAAGTACCAACGAATTGCTTGAGAGACAGCTCAATGTGATGAAAGAGAAAGAAGCGTTGATAGCCGAAAAAGAGCAACTATACCGCGAAGCATTGTCCAACACCACCGTAGACCGCGCCAAGCTGCAAGCAGAGATAACCTCGCGCGACGCCAGCATAGAGGCCAAAAGCCACGAGATAGACTTTCTACAACGCGACATAGACCAAAAGAACAGCATGCTGGCAGAACAAAAAGAGAGCATGTCATATATCGCCAACGAACGCGACAGATACAGAAACGTCATAGACTCTCTGCAGAAAGAGATAGTGAAACAGGAAAAAGAGAATATCCGAAAAGAGGAGCAGAACAAATACCTCGAAGAACGTGCCAAAGCAGCAGAGGCGCAGACTGCCCTTGCAACCAGCCGCAAAAAGAAAGTGCGTCCCATACAGGGCGTAGGCATGCGCTTCTTCCGCTCGCCCGACTGGGAGATACAGATAGAGCTACACCCCGACGAAAACGGCAACATGACATACGGCAAGACCGTCCGCAACCGCAACTCCGGCAACGTGGAGTTCGACCTAACGTCAGGCGCCT
>JAZRVD010000087.1:0-14525 GCA_045598945.1 Bacteroidales bacterium
CCCTGTATAGCGGCTATGCCCGGCAGGGTCTTGCCTTCGAGGTACTCAAGCATGGCGCCGCCACCCGTAGAGACATAGCTCATCTTGTCGACCAGGCCTGTCTGCTTGACAGCGGCCACAGAGTCGCCGCCGCCGACAGCGGCAAACGCGCCATTCTGGCATGCCTCGGCGACATAAGAAGCAATGGCATGCGTGCCTTTGGCAAAGGTTGGAAGCTCAAAGACACCGGCAGGACCATTCCAAAGGATTGTCTTGCTATTCAGGATAACATCGCGCAACATCTTGCAGCTTTCAGGACCGCAGTCCATGCTCTCCCAGCCGTCAGGCACTTGGTCGGAAGGGACTATCTGCGTATTGGCATCATTACTGAAAGCATCGGCAATGACACTGTCGGTAGGTATGTAATATTTCACGCCACGCTCGTCCATACGGCGCATCAGCTCAAGGGCTGTCTCCATCTTGTCGTCTTCGTGAATACTGTTGCCTATCTTGCCACCCATAGCCTTGGTGAAAGTGTAACGCATGCCGCCAATAATAACCATATTGTCGACCTTGTTGAGAAGGTTTTCGAGGATGTCTATCTTGCTGCTGACCTTGCTGCCGCCGATGATAGCTGTAAAAGGACGCTGCGGGTTGAGCATAAGACGCTCAAGGTTGCGTACCTCGCTCTCCATGAGATAGCCGAAGTACTTGTCGTTGGGGAAGAACTGAGCTATGACAGCAGTGGTGCTATGCTCGCGATGAGCGGCGCCGAAAGCATCATTGACGAAGCAGTCGCCCAACGACGCCACCTGCTTGGCAAGCTCTACATCACCCTTGGTCTCACCAGGATAGAAGCGTATGTTTTCGAGCAGCATTATCTCACCCTCCTTGAGGTTGGCTGCCATAGCCTTGACATTGTCGCCAAGAAGCTCTTGTGTGAAATAGACCTTGCGACCGGTCATCTCCTCAAGATGCTTGGCCACGGGAGAGAGAGAGAGGGTCTCGTCGAAGCCTCCCTTGGGACGACCAAAATGAGCTATGATAATCAAAGCGGCGCCGTCGGCAAGGAGCTTGTTGATGGTGGGCATAGACTCGCGCATGCGAGTATCGTCGGTAATATGCCTGTTCTCATCGACAGGCACGTTGAAATCGACACGCAAAAGGACCTTGCGACCCTTGAAATTTACATCGTTTATGCTATACATATCTGAATATTAATAGGAATAAAGTTATTCTGCATGTTGCGGTTCTTGCACAGCCATGCCTATATACAAAGCGGTAAGCATGGTAAAGACAAAAGCCTGGATATAAGCCACCAGACACTCCAGCACGCTGATAAAGACACTGAACAGAACAGAGAACACGCTAACGGTGCCACCGACAACAGTGCCAAAAAGATTGCTGAGAATGAAGATGATAACCACAAAGCCCAAGATGACTATATGCCCTGCCGTCATATTGGCAAAAAGACGTATCATAAGTACTATAGGCTTGGTAAAGACACCCACCAGCTCTACGACAGGCATCAGCGGAAAGACCTTGAGCCACATAGGCACACCTGGCGTGTTGAAGATGTCGACCCAATAGTGCTTGTTGCCACTGAGGTTGGTGATAAAGAAAGTGATGACCGCCAAGATGGCAGTAACAGCTATGCAGCCCGTAATATTTGCGCCAGCAGGGAAGAAAGGTATCAATCCCAAGCAGTTGCACAGAAAGATGAAGAAAAAGAGAGTGAGCAGATAAGGCAGATACTTCTCATGCTTGGCGCCTATCATCGGTTTGGCAATACTGTCGCGCACAAAGACCACGAGCAGCTCCACCAACGACTGCACACCCTTGGGCGACATGTTGGGACGCTTGCGATAACCGGCACGAGCCACAAAGACCAGCACGATAAGCAAAACACAGGCTATCATGATAGCTGCCGAGGTCTTGGTGATAGAGAAGTCGAGTGGCTTGACAATATTGCCGGCCTCGTCGAGAAGGATGTTGCCAGCCTCGTCGACACAGACCACCTCTTCTTTGGTTATGCCACCACCCACCAGACGATAGCCCTTGTAGTCGGCATGACCATGATGAAAACGCGACGACATGAAGACATCGAGATGACCATTGCCATACAAGATGATAGGCAAAGGGATAGCCACCTGATGCTCAACGCCATCGCCATCGAAATAGTCGAACAGATGCCACGAATGTGCATCGGTAACATGCCCTATTATTATCGAGCCTGCATCCAACCCTTCAACCTCCGCTGATGCCGATTCTACAGGCTGCGTGCCCTCGTCAGCAACAGACTGTTCGGCGTTGACGCAAAATGCGAAAGAAAGCACAACGAAGAAAAGAAAAAGTTTTTTCATAGACAAACTATTAATAAAACCGTTATTTAGAATCACCACCCTCATTTTCAGCACCTATAACATCAAATAGAGTTATCTGCCTGCCATTGTCAAACAAACTGAGCTGATTCGACGGCACAGTATCTTTCATATCTTGCCGCAGCTCTTTTAGTCGAGAATGTATAAGCCGCTTTAGCGATACACTACAACAACATTTTTCCTTATTAGCAAGATGCTTCAATATAGCGTAGTCGCTATCGCTAAGAACGACAATCATTTTCTTGCCCTTATGTTTTTTTTTGACATTTTGCATAAGCAGAGTCTTAAAACAAGACAATGTATAAAGAAGGGGAGGCACACAGCATAGCCCTCCCCTTTTTTATCTACACAATTCTATTGCCTATAAGCGACAAACGGAGCCATCAAAGCCTCGACTTTCTCCACACGCTCAGCGTCGGACAACCTTGAGGCATGTGCCGACAGATTGCCTAAAATCTTAACATCTTCGTCGAGCTGATGATGAACGCCCTTGGCATATTGACCCTTGAACTGCGAGAGATACGCGATTTCAGACTCGTAGTACTGATATATCCTATCCCACAATTCGAGAGCACGCTCTCTGCCAAAGAGGTCGTTGTAGATATCTATGGCCATGATGCTAAACACATCGTTGACAAAGTTGGACGACGGGAAGAACTCTTCGGACAACTCGCACAACTTGCGAGCACTTGCCGTATCGCCATCAACAGTGTATGCCTCTTGAGCGCACATCCAGTAAGTCTGACGCTGCACACTGCCCATATTGATACTCACCGGATCGACATAGATATCGCTATTAAGATTGCCCCACTTCAAAGGATGCTTCACACCCTCGTCGTCGGTATATCCATTCAAGAAATAGTCGACAGACGACTTGGTGTAGTGTCGCAACTCTCTGTGTCCGTCAGCATGAAGTATGACGTCTTGATACGGCACCAGCTTGAAATTCATGCCTTCTTGTATGCAGAACTGGTCTATCCAAGGAACAACTTTCTTGAAATAGTTGAAGTTCATAACGCATATATCACGACGGAAGGCATTTGTAGCAATGATGTCCAAGAGCATCAGCTCATGACGATACAGCATGTTGGCATTGATCTGCCAGACAAACTCACGGCGAACATCTTTTGCCCTGTCGGCTGGCACTACGCCACGAGCCACAAGGTCGTCGACATCCAAAGTCATCTTGAACGAGTTGGTAGGCAACACATATACATCGCCTTGCGGCGTGTGCTGGATATAACGGCTTGGGTTGTTGCGCATGTCGTTGAGCAGCTCGGTAACCTCTACAACCTTTTGGTTCTTGTTGATGTATATCACATCGTTACCCAGTCCGTAGAAATCCTTGGTGAGGGTAAACGGCAAGGCGTCGGAATCGTAAAGCTTGTTGAAGAGCTGTTCGACATACCAGTGCATGCCCGACAGCGTGTAGTTGAGTATACGCACATCGCTGCGTGTGCCTTCCACCTCCTGCGTGTACCACAGCGGGAAGGTGTCGTTGTCGCCAAAGGTTATCAAGATACCGTTCTTGCCTACCGAGTTGAGGTAGTTTTGAGCAAAGTCGCGAGCGGCGTACTTTTGCGAACGATCGTGGTCGTCCCAGTTCTCCGATGCCATGACGACAGGCACGGAAAACAATGTCAGCAAGAACACGGCAGGCATGACAAACTTGTACAGTTTCTCATTCTTCAAGAGTTTCGTTATCCAGTCGGCGAGAGCCATCACGCCCAAGCCTATCCAGATGGCGAAGAAGCAGAACGAGCCCACAAAAGCGTAATCACGCTCGCGAGGCTGCTTGGGAGGCATGTTGAGGTACACGGCGATAGCGATACCTGTCATGACAAACATCACAAACACTATAAAGGCATCCTTGCGATGACGTAAGGCATGATACACCAAGCCCACGAGACCCAACAGCAAAGGCAACAGGTAATAGGTGTTGCGAGCCTTGTTGTTTTTGAGATAGTCGGGCAGGTTGTCCTGAGGGCCCAGACGAGCTTCATCGATAAACTTGATGCCGCATATCCAGTTGCCATTGATATAGTCGCGAGTGCCATCGTCGTTGAAGTAATGACCCTGTATGTCGTTCTGACGACCAGCGAAGTTCCACATGAAATAGCGCCAATACATCCAGTTCATCTGATAGCCTTGGAAGAACTTGAGGTTTTGAGACCCCGAAGGCTTGTGGTTGGCTCTTGGCTTGCCAGCCCAATATTGATAGAAGAGAGGGTGCTGACGGCCGTTGTCGTCGCTATACATGCGAGGGAAGAAGCCCGTATGGTTTTTCTTGTAGATGAACTTTTGAGCGTATGAGGCAGCTCTGTACACATCGCTGCCGTCGGCATCTACGTCGCGCACATACTTGGTGTAGCCCTGCTCGGCATCGATAGGGCCACCGGCTGTGTAGAACTGACCTGTAAAGAGCGGCGTGTCGCCATACTGCTCACGCCCCAGATAGGCGCGCAAGGCGACAGCATCTTTTGGTGCATTCTCGTTGAGCGGCGTATTGGTGTTGGAACGTATAACGAGGATAAAGAACGTGGAATAGCCTATAAGCAGCATTACGAAGCTCAAGATACAGGCATTGATAATAGGCTTGTTCTTCTTACTGCGCGAAGTGTACCACAAAGCCCACACAATAGCAGCTATCAGCACCACAAAGAAGAATATGGAGCCGCTGTTGAAAGGCAGTCCAAAGGTGTTGACAAAAGTAACGTCGAAAGCCGACACAATATTGACAATACCAGGGATGATGCCCCACAAGATGATACCCAGCAGCACCACAGAGATGATGCCGCTAAATATAAAGCCCTTGGTGGTGGTCTCTTTCCATTTGCGGAAATATACCACATACACTATAGCTGGCACCGTCAGCAAGTTCAAGAGGTGGACACCGATAGCCACACCAACAAGCAACGAGATGAGTATCAGCCAGCGCAACGAACGCGGGTCGTCGGCCTGCTCTTCCCATTTCAAGATGGCCCAAAACACCAGCGAGGTGAAAAACGACGACATGGCGTAGACTTCGCCTTCAACAGCCGAGAACCAGAAGGTGTCGCTGAATGTGTAAGCCAAAGCGCCAACGATGCCGGCGGCAAAGACACTCCAAGTACGCCAGTCTTTTAGCGAAGGATTTTTCGGGTCTGGAAGGAGATGCTTGCCCAGCAGGGTGATAGCCCAGAACAAAAAGAGGATAGTAAATCCACTACATATTGCCGACATCACATTGACGGCGAAAGCCGCCGTAGTGGTGTCAGAAAACATTGAGAATAGACGGCCGATGAGTTGGAAAGTAGGTGCTCCAGGAGGGTGTCCCACCTGTAACTTGAAAGCAGTGGCAACATACTCGCCACAGTCCCACCACGACGCAGTAGCCTCTGCCGTGAGGACATACACACTACAGGCTATGATACAGACTATCCAGCCTATAATGTTGTTTGCCAAATGATACTGTTTCATTTTAAGATATAAAAATTAGGAAATACAAATAGTCTAAATGCCCTTGACTGCATCACGGTTGATAGGCATGGTCATGCACCTTGCACCGCCGCCGCCGCGAGGCAGCTCGCCAGCCTTGAAGGTGGCGACAAACTTCTCGTAGTCGTTCATATCCACCTTGCCAGCACAGATGTCGTCGGCAGAGAGCACGGCGAAACCGGCACGGTCGAGAGCCTCGATGGTATGCACGTTGCGCTCATAGCCAACCACACGGCCTTCGTCGAGGGCGAAGAAGTTGGCGCCGCTATGCCACTGCTCGCGCTGCTGGTCCCATGGGTCGGCACCGCCGCACAGCACCGGCTCAAGGTCCATGCCAGTACAACGCAGAGCCTCAAGGATATTCTTCTTGTCGTCGTAATGTATCTTGCCGCCCTCGATAGTTATCAGCGTGGTGTCGAGCGACGAGAAGGCACCTGTCTTGGCGAGCATAGGCTCGTATGCCATGCACTGATGTGTGCTGAGGAAGGTGAACACCATGTCGAGATGGATAAACGACTCTGGCTTGAATGGCAACTCCTGGGCAACGATGTAGAAAGGCTTGCCACTATCCTCGCGCTCTTGCGCAAAGGTACGGGCAAGATAGTCGATACCCTTGCGGTTGGTGCGTATGCCGTTGCCGATGCACAGCACATTGTCGCTTGCTATCTGCACGTCGCCGCCCTCGGTGTGAGCGTTGAGGCGCCAGTCTTGAGCGCAAAGCAATTCGGTGTTGAAATAGTACTTGAAGATGGTGCGATAAATAAGTGTTTCGCGTCGACGCACCTGAAATGACATCGAGTTGATAAGTACCCTGTTGTAGACACTCGACGAGGCGTCGCGCGTGAAGAAAAGGTTGTAAAGAGGTTTTAGCACATAACGGGCGTCAGCATAACGCTTGGGGTGAGAGCCCGGACGATACTCATAGCCCTCGATAAGTGCCTTGGCGAGGGTGTCGTTGTCCAACACATTCAACTCGCCAGCAAGAAACTCACAATCGTCAATCTCACAGCTTTCAGTAATAAGATATTGCCTTATATCATTGTTTTCGAGCAACTCTCTAAGCAAATCGGAGACATAAAAAACCTTGCACCATTTTTCAAAAATACCACAAAAACGATTGTACTCTTGGTCTACAATATGCTTGTTGAGGATATCGCTATAAAGTGCTTCAGCAGCATTTTCAGGTGTCATGCGTTCAATCTCGACACCCGGTCGATGCAACAAAACAGCATTCAATCGACCACATTCAGAAGAAACATTAACTTTTACCTTTTCGTTTGCCTGTTGAGGTATCATAAAAACAAATATTCGTTAATAATCAACGAGACGTTGAAATACAACATCTTCGCCTTATTATTGCATATTATGCAACAATGCAAATATACATTTTTTTTCACATATAACAGCCTAACACCTACAAAAAAGCCTTATACCCAGTTTATACACACTATTATTGCGTCTAAACGTCATGCCCGACGCGCCACGCCTACCCCACCCTTTTGGCGGCGGTATATCCGGCTTTCAACAGATAGGCAAGTATCTTGTCGCGCTGGTCGCCTTGTACAAGTATCTCGCCGTCTTTCACGCTGCCGCCCACACCGCACACGCCTTTCAACACTTTGCCAAGACTCTGCAAGTCGTCGTCCTTTCCCACAAAGCCCGTAACCATCGTAACCTGCTTGCCGGCACGGGCATGCTTATCCAACAGCACCTTGAGCTTTTGTTTGGCAGGCTCTAACGTCGCCGGCTCCTCGTCGCCTTCGTATTGATATTCAAAGTTAGGGTTGGTAGAATAGACCACTCCTACGCAGTTTTTGTTTTTAGCCATATCTACAACTTTACTTTATTCTTGATAAACAAGGGGATGAGCATATTGCGCGACAGCACTTTGAGCGAGTGCTTATGATTGACAAAATGCAGCTCGTTGCCAACATTCTCGCCTTCGCCGTCGATGTTCACCCATCTGTCGTTATTGCCTGTTACCAGTATCTCGCGCGCCTTGAATATCTCCACATGCTGACTCAGCTCTATATGATTGGCATACAGCAAAGGCCCTGTTACCGGTATATGCTCCAGCGGCACCTTGTCGACAATGCTTACGTCTATCAAGCCGTCGTTGAGCTTGGCTTGCGGAGCGATAGCAGCATCATAGCCAAACTGGTTGGAGTTGGCAAAGGTGATAAACCATGCGTTACGTTCTGTTGGCTGCTGACTGCCATCGATATATATCTTATAGTCCTGACACTTGTAAGAGGTGTATTCGCGCAGCATCAAGTTCATATATGCCGGCAGGCCACGTGTCTTGGCGGCTCTCATCAGCCTTGCTATAAAGGCATCGAAGCCTACGCCGGCAATGCTGGCAATGATATACTTGTCGTTAAGCACTATGGTGTCGATAACATCTTCCTTGTACTGGTTGAGAACACGTATGGCGAAAGCTGGCGTCAGCGGCAGCTTCATGCAGCGTGCCAAGCCGTTGCCACTGCCACAGGGTATGATGCCAAGTCGAGAGTCGCTGCCGTTCATGCCAGCGATAACATCGTTAACACTGCCGTCGCCACCCACTGCCACTATAACATCACGTCCCCGATCTGCCGCATCGCGAGCCAGCTCGGTGCCATGATGTATGCGTTGAGTATACAACACCTCATAGTCGTACATGTCGAGGTTGAGGTTTCTCTCAAGTAGCGTCTCTATTTTTTTTTGACGGCCAATACCCGATATGGGATTGACAATAACGCTCATTGTCTTTTTCATATCTCTACTTAATACCTGCTATTTTTTACCACAATAAAAGTTGTTGTAATGATACAGCATAGACTGCAGCAGACGGATATTCTCTGGCGTGCCAATACGCTTTTGGCCCGACAGTATTGTGATGTCATGGTCTTCGGGATGCAGCGGATTGTTGGTACTGAACATATAATAGCCGCTGCCATACACCACCTGCCAGCCTATGGTATGTTGCTGTATAACACTGCTGCCCATACATTTGAACGACTCTTTAAGATGCAACATATCTACAATCGACGGCATGATGTCTATCTGCTGCACTATACGAGGGCTGACAACATGGGTGTCGAGCATGGGGTCGTAGACCAGCATGGGTATGCTGTACCAGCCGTCGTAATCGTTGTACTGGCGCGCTATATTCTGACCGCTATGGTCGGAAGTGATAATAAAGACTGTATTGTTGTACCACGGCTCTTGCTTGGCAGTCTCAAAGAAACGGCGTAAGGCGTTGTCGGTATAGGTGATAGTATTAAGCAAAGGATGAGGCACCTTGCGCACTTCGCCATGATAGTTAGACGGCAGCTTGTAGGGGTGATGCGAGCTAATAGTGTATACCGAGGTGAAGAACGGCTGAGGCAGCTTGCTAACCCTGTGTGCCATGTATTGCAGGAACGGCTCGTCATATATGCCCCACAGTCCATCAAAGTCGGCATCAGAGCCACAGTGCATGGCATTAAACTCGTTCATGCCAAAATAAGACTGGAAGCCCATACGGGAGGCTATGTCGTCGAAAGCCATCGAGCCGTTGAAAGCGCCATGGAACAACGAGGTGTGATAGCCGTTGCGGTTTAGCACCCATGGCAGAGCGTGTATGGTGTCGGGGCAGTGGCGTGTAAGACAGAACGGCACTTCGGCGAGCGTCGGTATGCCGGCATATATGGCTGTGATGGCCTCTATCGACTTCTTCCCATTGGAACGCCCCTGATATACGATAGAGTGCTGCGCAAGAGAGTCGAAGAAAGGAGTGAACATCATGGAGGAGTCGCTGTTATAGCATCCCATATACTCTTGCGAGAAGCTCTCAAGCACTATCAGCACCACGTTCTTTTTCATGGTGTCGTTGACAGTCGCCATCGTGTCGTTGCATGCCTGCGAGACAAAATCCATAGAGAAAAGCACATCGCCATAGGATGTGTTGTCCGAAAAATCGACTTCTACATAATCGTGGTCGGTAACAGGCAGTGAACGATAGAACGTGAACACGCTGTTGGTAACCAATGCGGTATTCTTGGGCTGGCAGTAGCGCGCCGCGTCGGCAGGGCTGAGCCAATGAGGCTGAAAGCCGCCACGCGCCACGAGAAACAGCAAGGCAAAGCATACAAACATGCCTATGGTATCGTTGGCATTATAGTTGCCGTAACGGCTACGCTGTTCGAGATGTATGGAGAGGCTACCCCACAGCAACAGGACGAACATAACGCCAAAAGCCGCAAAAGCATACCAGAACTGCGTGAAGAAATGAGGTATCATACTGCCCATCTGTGCGTTGACACCAAGATAACAAAACACCTCGCCACTAAGCCTATGATAAGTATATTGATAATATACCGAGTCGATACCGTTTACCACCAACAAGACGCTTACCGGTATGATATAGAGGAAAATGTTGAAGAACTTCTGCACTCCTTTCTTCCATCTGTACCTGAACGGCAGCAGGTTGAAGAAGAAATACGGCGCCAGCACAACAGTCAGCGTAGAGAGTCCAAAGCGTATATTGCCCCATAGCAGCCCCATCCACTCCGCAAGATTCTCGACATAAAATATGCGTGAGAAACAAAAATAAAAAGAGAGTTGCGACAATATCATCACCCCAAGGGCAAGCAAGAGACGCAGCAACAAATAGGAATAGATGTTATAAGTCTTTTTCATAATTCACAAAAAAGCATTACGTTATCGTTTACCATGATAACAAAAAAAACCCACAACAGCACTATGGGCGGTAAGCGGAGGCGTACAGTATCTTTTGGGCGTCGACATCTTCGAGCATATCGTGGACAGACACCTTGGGGTTGTTCTCCATATACTTGCTTATTATATGCCACCCTATATACGATGTTGTACGAGGAGCCGAGTTGTTGAAAGCATTAGTCTTTGGCGCATCGTCCAAAAAGTTGTGTATCACCGAATAGTCGTTCTCAAACAAGAGTTTTCGTTGAGCGAAATAGCTCCACACATTAGCCTCGTTCTGCGCTATCCACCCTATCTGCTGCGAGGTGTAGCGCATACGCGTGCTGTCGGCCTCGTGCGGCAGGAGCTGTTCGAGCATATACTGCACCTTGCCTTCGGCAACGATGTAGTCGAGCAGGGTCATCTCCTGACGTGGCGTAGCTACATGCTGTCGCACTATCTCGGCAACGATGTCTACAGCCATATAGGCTCTATCGCTCAGATTGACGATATACATGGGGTCGCCGAAATAGCCGTATTTTGCCATCTGCGGCACCACATACTGGTCTATTACCACAACCACGCTGCCCGAATTGCGATCCACCTTCACCCTGTTCTGATAGCCTTCGTTGCCAATATATGTTACAAACTGGCTATAACGGAAGCATGTGTCGAGCTGATACGCCTTGTCGAGGGCGTCTGCCAACGAAGCCTCAAGCCACGAAAGGTCAGCAAAAGACTCGTGTACAGCTTGATACAAGTCCCGCACCACCTGATCGTTTCTAAACTCGTTGACAAACTGCATATATCGCTCGTCGTCAGGGAAGATGCGCAAAAGCGGCGTAGGATGCTGGTCGCGGAAACGTGCCATGGCAGCAGGCAACTCATTCTCGTCGGTGGCGAGCATGACCTCCTCGAAACGGGCGAAACTAACAGTAGCAACATGCTTCTGCTTGTCGCAAGAGACAAGCAGAAGCACTATTGAACATAGGAGCAGACCGACAAGACTATTTCTCGTGCTGCTCATCAGCATTGTCTTTTTCGTTCTCCGCCTCGTCGAGTATGCGCACCTTGGCTTCGAGCAGGGCTATCTGCTGACGCGTGGCCTGCATCTTCTTCTCAAACTCCTGCTTCAGCAAGTCTGCCGAACGGCTGTTGGAGAGGAAGCCCAAGTTGTTTTCCCACAAGCTGATGTCGGCACGCATCTTTTCTATTTTCTCCACAAGGTTTTGACGCTCGCTATTGGCAAAACGATGGTCGCCGCTATTGTTGCGCACATGTTCGCGATAGGCGTTCTCCTTAGCCTCGAAGATACTGATTTTGAGCTGTTCAAAATAACCGTTGATGGTGCTGCGGAACTCGTTTTGCAAACGGTCCTTGTCGGCCATAGGCACATAGCCTATCTCCATCCAACGACGCTGAAAATCCTTCAACACGCTGAGATTTTCATCCTTGTCATCACCAAACTTGTATTCTTTAAGCTGGGCGAGCAGCTCTTCCTTTTTCGCCAAGTTTTCATGTTCCACGCCACGCAAGTTTTTGAAGTACTCACCCTTGCGAGCAAAGAACACGTCGCATGCGCCTCTAAAGCGTTTCCACACCTTGTCGCTAAGCTTGCGACTCACGGGGCCTATGCTCTTCCACTCTTCTTGCAGGGCTATAATCTCCTCGGTGGCACGCTTCCAGTCGTCGCGGTTGGCCATAGCCTCAGCCTTCAAGCAGAGGTCTACCTTGCGGTTGTAGTTCTCGGTCTGCTCGTCGCGCATGCTGCCGAAATATTCCTTCTTGTTGGCATAGAACTCGTCTATCTTGCCCTTGAAACGCACCCACACCTCTTCGTTGATCTCGCGAGCCACAGGGCCTATGCTCTTCCACAGCTTGAGTAGCTCGTCGAGCTGGTCGCTGACGCTGTTCCACTCCTTGATGCCCTCAGGCTTGTTTTGAGTAAGCTCAGCCACCTTGTCGATAAGAGCCTGCTTGGCAAGAAGATTCTGCTCGTACTCCTCTTTGCGGCGCTCCACAAACTCGCGACGACGAGCCTCTATCTGGTCGCTGGCATTGCAGAAACGGTGCCATATCTCCTCGTTCTGCTCCACAGGCACAGGGCCTATCTCGCGCCACTGGTCGCGCAGCTGCTGCAGACCCTTTGTGGCCTTCTGTACAGACTCCTCCACGATAAGCTCCTCAGCCTTTTCACAGATGACTATCTTTTGTTCGAGGTTGCGCTTCAAGTCGTTGAGGCGCAACTCCTTGACGATACTGAGCTTCTTAAAGAACTGCTCTACCTGAAAATGGTAGTTCTGCCACAAGTCGGAAGCCATCTCGCGAGGCACATCGCCTATTGCCTTCCACTTGTCCTGAATAGCGTTGAAACGGTCGTAGGCAACCTTGATGGTCTCGTTGTCGTCGGCCACCAGCTGGCGCAGCTCATCGAGAAGACGGCTCTTGGCCTCGAAATTACCCTTCTTTATATTCTCCATCTCGTCGGCATACTGCTGACGACGAGAGCGATAAGTATCTGTCAATTTGCGGAAAGCGTCGCCGAGCGGGTCGGCGGGCGACTGAAAGTCCTCCTTCTTGCCACCGTCGGCAATAAACTGTTCGAGAGCCTTCTGTCCTTGCTGACGCGAGAGCTCCACAAAACGCGAGCGAAGGGCGCTGACGCGGTTGCGTATATGGCTTACCTCCTCCTGCATGAGCTGCTCGAAAGCGGCATACAGCTCTTCACGCGTCATAGCGGAATAGTCCACCTCTGGCTCTTGAAAACTATCAACAGCGTCAACGGCATCAGCAACAGGCTGTTCGCCTTCTTTCTCGGCGACGGCTTCCGCCTTGCCTTCCTCCATGGCGCCTTCTGCCGAAATCACCACCTCGTTGGCGGTCTCAGAGTCGGCAGGCTCTGTAGATTGTGCTGTCGCGGCGACAGTAGCGGCGGATTGAGTGTCGACAACTTGATTGTCGGTAGACTGCGACATCGAAGAGTCGGATGTCGGCATCACGATGGGTTCTTCCATTGTTGTTTTTTTGTTTAGAATTACAGCCATATCAACAAGATACAGCATTTTTAGATAAACATTATGTCTCCCGAAAGAGTACGGCAAAGTTACTAATTTCTTTTTATATTTCACATTTTATTATCCCAACACCGATTTTTTGGGCCAAAAGAGAGCTATTTGACGCAAAACAAATAAATATCATAGACATAAATATTTTTTGTACTTTTGTAAAATAGCATTATTTTTCAATATTAGCCATAACGAGTTATATGAGAAAGACTTATACATTATTATTATTGTTATTCGCCACAACATTTATCTATGCTCAATCACAACCTGGCGAGATCATCATCTCCGAGTTTCCATACCACGAAGGCTTTGAAGACACCGAAAACGACACCGGATTCAACACCTACGACATGGACTCCGCCAATGTGCTTACCACATGGACACAGTATTACGATGTGCCAGACTTTGCAGCGCATACCGGCATGGGCTTCGTAGCCTCGCTGTCGACATTTCGCATCAAGGACGACGACAACGTATATCAAGTCGACTCGGTAGACAACTGGCTGGTGCTGCCCGTATGCTACATGCCAAGCAACGTATTGGGCATCACCCTCTCGTTCCATATCACAGCATTAGACCCCGACTTTGTTGCCGAGCACTACGAGATACTCGTCTCCACCGAAGGCGGCACGCCCGACAAGTTTATCGACGGCGCGTTCTACGAAGAGACCATCGTCAACGCGGGCTGGCAAGAGCGTTTCGTCGACCTCACCATCTACGCCGGCGAGAAAGTATGGATAGCCATACGCCATGTGCAGGGCTACGGCCTCAGCGGCATAGCCATCGACGACATCAACATCACAGCAGCAGAGCCATGCTCTACGGTAACGACATTCCCCTACGTCGAAGACTTTGAGGACGAGAGCAGCTGCTGGTCGGTATACAGCGAAGCCGACGTGTCGGCAATAGAAGAGGCAGGCTGGCATATCTATCCCGCCAACCT
>JAZRVD010000088.1:0-4447 GCA_045598945.1 Bacteroidales bacterium
ATACACTCAGTCTCTGGCATACGGTACGACTCGCTGGAGTCGAGCACCAGGATACTATTGACACCCTTGGTGATAGGAGCGTCGAGATTGCATACGGCCTTGCCCATCATAGTGCCTCCACATATAACCTTGCCTGTATTCTCTGGCAAAGAGCCTACCGCATGATTAATAATATCATTATACGTTACGCCGAAGCGCATACGGTAGTTATGCCTCGACGGAAGCTTGCCACCAGTAAAAGTAACAATATGCTCGAAGAGCGGCTTGCGCTTCTGCACAGCCTCATAGACAGCAAATATAGTAGCCACGTTGCTTACCACACAACCCACATCAATAGGCAGCTTGCCACTCGCCACACAACGACCTGTAACAGCTTGTATAAGCTGTTTTTCAGCACCTTGCGGATATTTTACCTTCAATGGAACAACCTCAACACCTTTGAACTGCGACGCCATGGCTGTCATCAGTTTGATAGGCTCAGGCTTATTGGCCTCAATGCCGACAAAAGCCTTGCTGACACCTATAGCCTTGCATGCGATAGTAATGCCCACAAATATCTCCTCGGTATGCTCCATCATGAGCCTATGGTCGGAAGTGATGTACGGCTCGCACTCTACAGCGTTGACAATAAGATACTCCGCCTTCTTGCCCTGAGGCACAGTGTATTTTACATTAGTAGGAAACGTGGCGCCCCCCAGACCAACTACACCCATAGATTTAATACGAGAGATAATCTCTTGCGGTTCGAGTGTACACTCACGATCTATCTGCGGAGAACGGTCAATATAACTCTCCCACTCATCACCCTCAACATCAATATAAATAGCAGTATCCTCCTTGCCTGCAAAATCCTTGCAGACATCAATCTTAGAAACCGTACCACTAACGGGAGAATGGATGTTGGCGCTTATAGCCGTGCGACCCTCGCCAATAAGAGTACCCACCTTTACCTTGTCGCCTTTCTCGACAACAGGAGCGGCGGGAGCACCGATATTCTGGTGCATGACAACGACAACCTGCGACGGCAACGGGAAATCCTCTACAGGTATTTCCGTTGTAAGTTTATTTTCGCCGGGGTGAACGCCACCCAATGAGAATGTCTTCATAAACAAAGCGAAGTTTGGAGTATACGACCTAACATCTATTCTTTTACTGTTTTTACAGGCAAACCCACAGCTGTAATGGCACCCATAGGACACTGCGCCACACACTTGCCACACGCCATGCAGATATGATAGTCGATATACGCTAAATTCTTTTCTACAGTAATGGCACTAAACGGGCATGTACGCTGACACAAGCCACACCCGATACACGCATCATTGCACACCAAACGTGCCTCAGAACCTTTCTCGTGGTTGACACACTGCACATATACCCTGCGTCCAAGAGTGCCTTTATAACGCAGTTCTATAATGTTGCGAGGACATGCCGCCACACAAGCGCCACACGCCGTACAACGACTTTCATCAACAACAGGAGCACCTGTCTTGGGGTCCATCGTAATAGCATCGAACTTGCAAGCCCTGGCACAGTTGCCCAAACCCACACAGCCGTAAGCACATCCCGTCTCGCCTGCATACAAGCCAGCCGCATAACCACAGTCGCGATGACCATCGTAAATATTCTTCTGCATCTTGCCGCCAAAGCACGCCTTACAACGTACTACAGCCACCTTGGGGTCATCAGCCACAACATCACAGCCTAAAATCTGAGCCACCTTTTGCGCCACCTCGTCGCCACCGACAGGACATCTCAAGCCATTCATATTGCCTTGCCGGACAAAGGCTTCCGCCATAGCACGACAACCAGCCTGACCACAGCCGCCACAATTGGCACCAGGCAAAACATCTGCAATCTCATCAATTAATGGCGATTCGTCGACCTTGAAACGCTGCGACACAAAATACAGAACCACAGCAAACAAAGCTCCGACAACACCTAAAATCAACACAGCAGAAAGCACAGTATTCATAAACAGACTATTGGTTTATCCTCTTGTGTTACGAGGCTATACAATGAATTTGCAAAAATACGCTATTTTTTTGAAGAGACAAAAAAAGATTATCCCTACCAAAGAAACATTCTTTTACATAAAAAAATAAGTGTAACTTTGCAACAATCTATTTACAACACAAATCATGCACAGAAACATATCAACATTCTCCTTACTACTAATAATATACGTGCTCTCTAACGTCAACGTCGCCGCACAAAACACCACCAAAACACGAATAAAAGGCGACATGAAAGTATCGCTATTAGTGGCAAAACACATAAATTTTAACGAACGCAACAAGACTTTGCCAGGCTATAGAATACAGGTAGCCTCGCTGTCGGGCAACGACTCCAAAAGAAGAGCCTTTGCCTTAAAAGACAAAATAAAAGAAAATTTTAGCGAGATACCCGTATATGTAGTATACGAAGAGCCCAACTTTAAGGTAAAAGTAGGTGATTTTACCAGCCGTCTTGAAGCTTACGAACTGTTGTCGAGAATAAAAAGCTCCTATCCTGGTACCATAGTAAAAGACAACGTGTATATTCTACCTCAAATAGAAGAAAGCGAAACACCAACAGAAAGCGAAGACCGATTCTAATCACCAGCCAACATAAACAGACAAGGCACAGCCCATCACAAAGGACTGTGCCTTGTCTGTTTTTATACAAACAACATAGTAATTGAGCGACACACACGAATCCGTCAAACCACGCCATCCATACCAACCCTAAAAGCTAAAAGGCCGCAAAGGGCAACAGCAAAGATGAAAAGATATATTTTGTTGAAGATCATTTTTTAGACTCTATTTACACGACCAATTCGGATACTCCTTGATTTGACAAGCTATTCTATCTCTACAATATAAATATATCCACGCAACTTCTTCACCTTTTCTGAAAGGCTCAAAGAAGAGATTTGACTATATGAATTTTGCTTGACAGGCTCATTGCATGAAGCTATTAACGAGCGCAAATACGGCGACTTGACTGCATACGACGCACTCTCTACCGCAAGGCGTGCATTGACGACACCCAACACACTGCCATCAGCACTAAACAAAGGGCCTCCGCTGTTGCCCGGCTGCACGGCTACTGAAAGCTGATACGACGTAGGATCACTCTGGAAGCCACTACGCGAGCTAACTATGCCATTGGTAAGCTTTATCTCATCACCCATAACGGCACGCAACGGATAGCCAAGAACAAAGACATCGTCGCCAACATCAGCAATCTTGTCGGAGATGACATACGGCACCGAGCCCAACGATGTAAAAGAAGGGTCGTCGATCTTTAGAATAGCAAGATCATTGCTCCTATCCGACATCAAGACCTTGACGTTATATGTCTTGTTGAAATTGCCATTCACTCCGCGCACCCTTATCTTGCTTGCCTGCTCCACCACATGATAGCATGTTGCCAAGACGCCGTCCGAAGAAAGTGCAAAACAAGTGCCAGAGCCTGAAGGAGTAAAGTCGCCATCCGAAGACGAGCCTTTACCATACCATCCCCCACCATACTGCGATGACGACAGACCCGAGCCACGATCCTTGTTGTTGTTAATATGTATTCCACGCCAGGCAAAGCCATTGGAGACGTGTTCTACAATAGAGACATTGTCGAGACCTGCCTTGATGGCAGGAAACACCATATATATAATGTACCGACGATCGCTAAAAACACCATAACGCTCATCGAAATCGAGTTGAGAGTGTTCGTTTCCATTAGTAGGTATAATGCCCCACTCCATTATTCTGACAGAGTTTCCGCCATTCTTTGCCGAAAGCGTGGTATTGGAAGCCAGAGCAATCCACCCATCTTGCACATAACGAGAGGTGATATACTCAATAAAGAATACAGTATACTCATCACTGCATGCCACTCGCATAATATGCGTAGTGGAATAGTCCGAGACTTCATTGTTTTCGACATAAGGGTCGTCGGTAATACTTTGACCCAAAGCCAATGGAGCAATAGCCATCAGGCACAGAAAAGATAGAAACAGTTTTTTTATACTGTTGCAACGCCATTGCAACACCGTTGCAACAAAACGAGAATGGCAAGGATTACTTTTCATAATAATAACATCTACATATTGTAACGATAATGGCCATGGAGATCGGCAAAGAACCATGCCGAGCCAGCTATCTTCAAGCGATAGACATCAAGCTTGGTGTTGCGAAGTGCATCACGAAGATCGTTTGGAACATTGCCGGCAAAACGATAGCCGCCATCGTAGACAGCCACCAAGCCGTCGTCGGTAATACATGCCGTCCAAAGCATGCGGTTGTGATCGCCAAAGCCTTCTTTCAACCAATCTGTTATCTCTTGGTCCGACGCAGAATAATAATTCTTGGTTATCACAATCCAATTTCCAGCATCGTTAAAAGTAACCGACAGAATAACCTCCGATTGACTATTTAACTCGCGCAATTTTTTTTCGAGACTATAT
>JAZRVD010000089.1:0-16678 GCA_045598945.1 Bacteroidales bacterium
TAAGTAAAATTATATGCTAATATCTGCACACAAGCCTTCGTGGGGAGGCTTGTGTGTTTTTTTCGTTAATGATGTTATGAAAGTAGAAATAGATCCCTTGTCGTCTATCAGGGCAGAAGCTTTCCCAATGTGGATAACCTCGCCTATGCCTATGGTAACGCTTACCAAGACATTCAACGTAACGCGTGTGGTAAGGCTCAGCCGTCGGCACCATCTGAAGCTGAATATGCTGATGTGCTGGTGTATAATGCGTGCTGCAAGTCAGATGGAACACTTCTATCTCTTGCCCGAACAGGGCAAGCTGTATAAGTACGACAGGTTGGCAATCAATGTTATTGTGCCAAATGTCAAAGGGGGTATCAACTCGTGCGACGTCCCTTTCAACAACGACTTTTGCCTGTTCAACAAGTCGTATCTCGAACTGACGCAGGCGGCCTCTCAACATTCGCAGAGCTCGTTCCTCCCCGATGCTATGATTGTCGGCACGTCAGCCCTTGTGCATACCGAGCTGGATAGCATCATCAATCAGTATACCGACAAGTTTGTCAACCCTATGGTTATGTGGGCAAAGTTCCGGAAGCATTGGTTTAGCTACTCTGTCCCCATCTCTTTGCAGTATCATCATGCACAGATGGATGGCGTACATGGAGTGATGTTTTTTCAGCTGCTGCAGCAAGAGATAGACCATCTCAAGGTGTGATAATGAAAGATTGGTGTTTTTTCAAATGGCTTTATATCATAATCGATACAAGTTTGCGTGATATTAGAAAAGATATGAAATGATGAAAATTTGGCATTTTTTTTGTTAATTGCCGTTTTTTCATTATTTTTGCATTGTGAAATTATATTTATTCATAGATAAACATGGTAAGACAGGCAGATATAATAGCATACGCTCGAACGCAATCAGAATTTACATGTCGTGAAATGTTGTGTGATTTTAAGAAAAGCAATCTTGTTTATTCTAAAGCCACTATAACGTCTTGTTTACAATTACTTACAGAAAAGGGCGTTTTACGTAAGGTTAGGCGAGGTGTATATGCTGTTGCTGATGCAAGACAACAATGCTTTGTTCCTTATTATGATGAGAGGATGCAAGATTTAGAATTGATGATACGTGAACGTTTTCGTTTTATTCGATTTTGCGTGTGGAACAGTTTCGATATAAATCGTTTTTCGCATTATGTTGTCAATATGGATGTTATATATGTGGATGTAGAACGTGTTGCTATGGACGCTGTATTTACTTTTTTGCTCAATGCAAATCTTGACAGGCAGGTGTATCTAAAACCATCTGAAGATGATTATTTGTATTATATATACGGAAAGCCTACTATTGTTGTCCGCTCTTTAGTTAGCGAATCCCCTCTTGTTATATATGCTGGTGTTTCTGACAGGATAACAATAGAAAAGTTGCTTGTTGACATAGCTGTTGACAAAGATTTTGCTTTTCTTCATGATTACGAGTCGTCTCGTTTTTATCGAAATGCTATTGACAGCTATTGTTTCAATGAGACAAAACTTCTTCGTTATGCTAATAGGCGCAGTTGTAAGGATAAGATTAAAAATATCCTTGATATTGCAAAACAGAATGAATTTATAGATTGATATGATACATCCGGATAGTCGTTCCTTGGAATGGATAAATAGTGTGTCTGCACAGTATCCGTTGTTGGATAAAATATTGATAGAAAAAACAATACGTGCTTTTTCCCTCTTGGAGTCGCTTGTGCTTTCTGGTTGTTTGTTTACGTTTAAGGGCGGAACAGCATGTATGCTTCATCTTGGTAGCAGTAAGAGACTTTCTATAGATATAGACATAATATGTCCATTGGGAACAGACATTTCTCAATACGTAAAGATGTATAGTAATGAGTATGGGTTTACTGACATTCAGTTGATTGACAGATGCTCTTACAGTAATGTGCCTAAGTCGCATGTCAAATGTTTTTATAAGGTTTCTTATGTTACTGGTAAAGAAGATGAAGCTATATTTCTTGACGTTTTGTATGAAGAGATACATTACGAGAAAATTGTTCAATTGCCTATATCAAGTCCATTTTTTAAGAAATATGGAGAGGATGTTATGGTAAATGTGCCTTCGGTAGAGGATATTCTTGGTGATAAACTTACATCTTTTGCTCCTCATACTTCTGGCGTTCAATTTTTCAAGAAAGAAAAAAACTGTTCGTTGGAAATTATTAAGCAGATGTTTGATGTGGCGATGCTTTTTGATGTATGTACGAATTTCAAGTTGATTCATGATACCTTCCATAAATTTGGTAGAATGGAACTTGATTATCGTGAACATTGGGAAATGACAACAGATGATATACTTAAAGATACTATCAGGACGGCTCAATGTATATCTTTGCGTGGATTTGGTGATGATGAAGAATTTAAATTGTTGCAGGGAGGTATCAAACGTATAGCTGGGTTGATTTTCAGTGAACGTTATCATCTTGATTCAGCTATAAGGGATTCTGCTAAAGCAGCTTACGTGGCAACACTTGTTTTAACTCATAATACGGATGTACATCGTTATGAGACAACTCCTTTGGGTGATTGGCAGGAGGCGATAATTGGTCAGGTACTTACTACCAAGTTCAATAAACTAAAGAAAACTCATCAGGAAGCTTTTTTCTATTGGTGGCAAGTCGACAAGTTGCTGTTGTTGTTTAAGAATGGATAAAAGCGTTTTTTTTTATCTTTGTCTGGAAAGAGCAATCTGCTATAAAGCGTTGTCGACAACGCATGGCATGACGATAGTCGTCATGCCATAGAATATTGCTTCTCAAAAAAATATTCGGCGGCGAGATATTGAATGTAATATTTTCGTATCTTTGCATGCGTTGTGCTTTGTGGCACATACAAGGAAATATCATGAAATTCAAAGTTTTTGTAACAGCACTGATTTTTATCTGTGCAGCATTTCATAGCAAAGCTGTCGCAGATACGTTGCATGACGGCGACAAGCAGCCATTCTCACTTTTGTTTAACTACAC
Source organism: Bacteroidales bacterium (assembly GCA_045598945.1). GTDB lineage: Bacteria > Bacteroidota > Bacteroidia > Bacteroidales > P3 > Colimorpha. The sequence goes on from JAZRVD010000089.1 coordinate 3,006, forward strand.
TGCCGACATCGCTGGCAATGCCATGGGCGGTATAAAGACCGGCGCAGGTTTTCTCGGCTATGGCTATACTGGCTTGACCTTCGATAGCGAGAAGGCCGGACTATGGAAGGGCAGTGTGATAACCATCACATTAGGCACTACGCATGGCGCCACGCCTTCGGAAAGCTGGGTGGGCGACTTTCAGGTGGCAGACTGCATCGAGGCTGGCACGCATGTCTTTCTGCAAGATGTGAACATCGAGCAGCGTATAGGTAGTATGACCTTTACACTCGGCCAGCAGGACCTCTGTGCCAACTATGCTTCGTGCGAGCCAGCCTTGATTTATCTCAACAGCTCCTTTGGGCTACATTCGGTAGCATCGATGAATATGGACGTGCCTATATTCCCTGTGCTGGGCTTGGGCTTGAATGTCAAGTGGGACATTACGGATAGGCTGTATGCCGAAGCGGCTGTGTACGATACGCCTATAGGCTTTGACGACGGCAACCCCTACAATATGCGCTACCGTCTTGGTGGCGACGGCGGCATAATAGCTGGCGAAGTGGGATACAACGCCTCGATAGGCGACAATCTGCATGGAGGCTACAAGGTGGGCTTGATACATCAGACCAATATAGCTGTAACCACCATGCACGCCTGCCTATGGCAAGAGGTGTGGAGGAATGATGGTCGCTGTCTTACGCCTTTCGCTATAATAAGCTATTCGCCAGAAAGGCGCAACGAGCATTATTGCCTGTTGTCCGCTGGTGCAAACTTCCAGGGTCTTTTCTTTGCCGATGGTAGGGATGTGGCTGGCTTGGGCGTAAGCATGGCATATTTTGGGCATGATGCTACAGGCGTGCATCATCACCATCATGAGACGTCGATAGAACTGACATATCGTTACGACGTGTGTAAGTATCTGTCGTTGCAAGCCGATATGCAGTATATTGTTAATCCAAGTGCGGACGGCGATGTGTATGACGACGCCCTGTTTGCTGGGTTGAGAGCCCGCATATCGTTGTAGAAAATAATAAACAATAAAAATCATACTATAATGAAAGAAAAAAAGAGACTGCCGCTTCTTGTCAAGATATTGATAGCCATAGTGGCAGGTGTTTTGTGCTCGCTATTCTTTGGCGACTGGGCAGTACGCATTTTTGTAACTTTCAAGGCTATATTCGGCAACTTTTTAGGAATGTTTATCCCGCTGCTGATCATAGGTCTTGTGGCTTCGGCCATATCCGACCTTGGCAACAGTGCCGGCAAGCTGCTGCTGATAGCCGTGGCCATAGCGTATGGCTCTACTGTGCTGTCGGGACTGTTCACCTATTTCTCGTGCCAATGGGCGTACCCGTTTATATTGGGCGATGGCGTGATGTTGGACACCGCTGCTGCTGGCAATCCTCTTACGCCGTATTTTACAATAGAGATGCCTGCCTTTATCAACGTTACCACGGCATTGGTGATAGCCTTTATACTTGGCTTGGCCACGTCGCATGTTAAGGCTACGCACATGAAGGGCATACTCGACGATTTCAGAGACATCATCACCTCGGTGATAACTAAGGTGATAATACCTTGTCTGCCTTTGTACATCTTTAGCATCTTCTTGCAGATGGGTGCGGAGGGACAGGTGTGGACGGTGCTGGGCATGTTTGTGAAGATAATCTTGTTTATCATAGTGCTGCACATAGTGGTGCTGGTAGGCATATTTATAATCTCGTGGATGGTAACGGGCAAAAATCCATGGCGTAGCCTCAAGATAATGCTGCCGGCCTACGCCACGGCGCTTGGCACCTCGTCGTCAGCCGCCACCATACCCGTAACGCTGCGACAGGCCGTAAAGGCAGGTGTAAGCAAGGAGACAGCCAATTTTGCCATACCGCTCTGCGCCACCATACACATGCCTTGCAGCATACTCAAGATAACGGCATGCTCGTATGCCATAGCCTTAAGCGTTGGTCTGCCGCACGACTTTATGACCTTTGCCGGTTTTGTGATGATGCTGGGCATCACCATGGTGGCGGCGCCAGGCGTGCCGGGTGGCGCTATAATGGCGGCTCTGGGACTTATAGGCAGCATGCTGGGCTTCAACGACAGCCTGCAAGGTATAATAATATCCATATATCTTGCTATCGACAGCTTTGGCACGGCAGGCAATGTAACGGGCGATGGCGCTATAGCCTTGATACTCGACAATATTAAGAAGCGCATGAACAGAAGGGTGTACCGTCAGACGCACAGGGCTACAGGCTCTGCTGGCGACAATACACATTGCTAACAAATAACGATGTTATGATGTTAAGCGAGATAAAGGTAGGCGAACATGCTGTCATAACGGCAATAGGCGGCGAGGGCGAGTTGCGTCAGCATCTGTTGGATATGGGACTGATACCGGGTGCGGAGATAGAGGTGATAAAGTACGCACCCATGGGCGACCCTATAGAAATTCGCATACATGGCTATCTGCTCACGCTGAGAAGGAGAGAGGCTGAACAGATAGATGTAGAGAAGGTCGTTAGCAGCAATAGTACGACTCGGCATGCTGACGTTGACTACAACAGGGCGTATATCGCGTCGCTGCATGAGCATAATGCGCACCCAGGACTTGGCGAGTCTGGTCGCTATCACGATTCGTCGCACGAGAGACCCTTGCCCAAAGGCGTTACGCTGCGTTTTGCACTTGTAGGGCAGCAGAACTGCGGCAAGACCACTCTCTTCAATCAGCTTACGGGGTCGAAACAGCATGTGGGCAACTTCCCCGGCGTAACGGTAGACCGTAAGGACGGTGTGATACGTGGCCATGCCGACACCATTGTAACCGACTTGCCTGGCATCTACTCCCTGTCGCCATATACCACAGAGGAGTTGGTAAGCCGTCATTTCATCCTCGACGAGAAGCCGCACGCCATCATCAATGTGGTAGATGCCAACAATATAGAGCGCAATCTGTACCTTACCATGCAGCTCATAGAGCTTGGCGTGCCTGTGGTGCTGGCGCTCAATATGATAGACGAGTTGCACGGCAATGGCGGCTCAATACGTGTAAACGAGATGGAAAAAGAGCTGGGCATACCCGTTGTGCCTATCTCGGCCATGAAAAACGAGGGTGTCGATGAGCTGATAGAGCATGCCATACACATAGCCAAGTATCAGGAGACGCCCGTTCAGCAGGATTTCTGCGAGAAGTCGGACGGCGGCGGTGCGGTGCATCGCTGTCTGCATAGCCTGATGCACTTGATAGAAGACCATGCTACAGACAAAGGTGTGCCGTTGCGTTTTGCGGCCTCCAAGATGGTCGAAGGCGACAAGGAGATACTCAACAATCTTGAACTGTCGCAAAACGAAAAGGAGATGGTGGAGCATATCATCTTGCAGATGGAAGAGGAGCGAGGCATGGATAGGCTCTCCGCCATTGCCGACATGAGGTATAGCTTTATCCTTCGCTTGTGTGGCAAGACTGTTGTCAAGCCGCAAGAGAGCAAAGAGTACCGCCGCAGTCAGCGTATAGACAGTGTGCTTACAGGCAGATGGACGGCGTTGCCAATATTTGTTGCTATCATGTCGGCAATAATATATCTTAGCATTGATGTGCTTGGAGCTCCGTTGCAGGAGCTGATAGAAAATGGCATGGGGCTGCTGTCGGCGTGGTGCGATGCGGCAATGGAAAAGGCTGGTGTCAATATGGCACTGCGAGGCATGGTGGTCGACGGCATCTTTGGCGGCGTAGGCTGTGTGATAAGCTTTGTGCCTATAATAATATTGCTCTTCTTCTTCCTCAGCTTGCTCGAAGACAGTGGCTACATGGCGCGTGTGGCGTTTGTTACCGACCGCCTGCTGCGACATATTGGCCTGTCGGGGCGTAGCATAGTGCCGCTGCTCATAGGCTTCGGCTGCTCGGTGCCTGCTGTCTTGGCGGCGCGCACGCTGCCGTCGGAACGCGACAGGAGGCTGACGATAATGCTTACGCCGTTTATGAGCTGCTCCGCCAAGATACCTATATACGCCTTCTTCGGGTCAAGCTTCTTTCCTCGTCATGGCGGCTTGGTGCTTGTAGCCATATATCTCTTCAGCATAGCCGTAGGCGTGGTGGTGGCGTTTGTGGGCAAGGTGTTTGGACACAAGAAAGAGGCCGCGCCCTTTGTGTTGGAGCTGCCAAACTATCGCACGCCAACGCTAAAGAACTTGTGGCACCTGTTGTGGGACAAGACCAAGGATTTCCTGCAAAAAGCCTTTACCGTGATATTCATCGCTACCATGATAATATGGGTGCTGCAGACTTTCGACATACGTTTCCAGATGGTGGAGAATGGCGAGGGCAGCATATTGGCAATAATAGCTGGTTGGCTGGCACCGCTTTTCGAGCCTATAGGTCTCGGCCATTGGCAGTTGGTAACGGCGCTGTTTTCGGGCTTTATAGCCAAAGAGAGTGTCGTGTCTACGCTTGAGGTTCTTGATGCTATGCCACTGTTGACATACGCTGGCGCTGTGTCTATGCTTGTCTTTACCGTGCTCTACACGCCATGCGTGGCAGCCATAGCTGCGGTGAGGAAAGAGCTTGGCAGAGGCGCCGCTCTGCTGATGATAGCCATGCAGTGCGTCATAGCATATATATGTGCATGGGTGGTGTATATGATATTCTAACATAGAGATGAATGTAGTATCTATTATAATACTTGTTGTCGCCGTGGCGCTGTTTGTGCTTGCCATAGTGTATCAGGTATGGAAAAGACGACAGGGCAAATGTGCTGGCTGCAATACGCCATGCGGCCTTAAACAGGCGTGTAACAACAAGAAAGACCGCTGTTGACAGTCGTGGTTGTGCGTGTTGGTGCCTTGTCGTTGACTGTGGTTGATGATATAAAAAAAACAATGTGGAAAAGTATATTTCCCTAACATCGTTTTTTTTCGTACATTTGCATTTTAATTTTTATCATATAAAACAACATCTGTTATGATAGCAAAGGAACTCATCAACCCCAAAAGCATTGTCGTGTGTGGTGCATCGAGCGACGTTCACAAGCCTGGTGGAAAAGCTCTGTACAATCTGTTGCACAGCTCGTTTAGTGGCAAAGTATATGCCGTCAACCCGAAAGAGAGCGAGGTGCAAGGAGTGAAATGTTACAAGAGTGCTGATGAGTTGCCGCAGGTAGACTGTGCCATACTGTGTATAGCCGCCAAGTTCTGCCCGGCTACAGTAGATGTCCTCACACAGCAGAAAGGCACCAAGGGCTTTATTATTGTAAGTGCCGGTTTTTCGGAAGAGAATGCCGAAGGGACAGCCCTTGAGAAACATATAGTAGACAGTATCAATGCCGTAGGTGGCAGCCTGATAGGCCCCAACTGCACTGGCTTCCTCAATACTAACTATAGCGGCTGTTTCGACACCCCCATACCTACGCTCGACCCTCATGGTGTCGACTTTATCACTGGCAGTGGCGCCACAGCAGTCTTTATCAAAGAGTATGGTATCAGCAATGGCTTGACGTTCAACAGTGTCTGGGCCGTTGGCAATAGCGCTCAGATAGGCATAGAAGATGTACTTGAACATCTCGATGAGACCTTCGACCCCGAAAAGTCGAGCCGTGTCATCATGCTCTATATGGAGAAGATTGGCAATGCGCAAAAGCTGCTTAAGCACAGCCGTTCGCTTATCAACAAAGGCTGTCGCATAGCCGCTATAAAGAGCGGTGGCAGCGCCGCCGGCAGCCGTGCCGCAAGCAGCCATACGGGCGCTCTGGCCACCAACGATGCCGCTGTCGACGCACTCTTCCGCAAGGCAGGCATTGTGCGTTGCCACAACCGTCAGGAGCTCACCACGGTGTGCGCCATATTCATGCACCCAGAGGTGAAAGGCAAGAATGTCGCCGTCATCACCCATGCTGGCGGCCCTGCCGTAATGCTTACTGATGTGCTTAGCAATGGCGGTATGGACGTGCCGCATATAGAAGGTCCCAAGGCTCAGGAACTGCTGGGCAAGCTCTTCGCTGGCTCTTCGGTAGGCAACCCCATCGATTTCCTCGCCACAGGCACTGCCGAACAGCTCGGACATATCATCGATGCCTGCGAGAACGACTTCGACGAGATAGACTGCATGTGTGTGATATTCGGCTCGCCAGGACTCTTTTCCAATTATGAGGTCTACGAGGTGCTCGACCAAAAGATGAAGACCTGCAAGAAGCCTATCTTCCCAATACTGCCATCTATCCTCAATGTAAAAGACGAGATAGAGGACTTTATCCGCAACAAGCATCGTATCAATTTCCCTGAAGAGTGTGTCTTTGGCAACGCTCTCTGCAAGATATATCATACCCCCAAGCCGCAGCCCGAAGAGGTCGAGCAGCCAGCTGTCGACGTGGCTCGCATACGTCGCACCGTAGACCGTTGCAAGGATGGCTATATGGAGATAGCCGACTACAACGAGCTGTTAGACGCTGCCGGCATCAGCCGCAAGAAGTCGGTAGAGGTTAGCAAGCGCGAAGACGCCATAGCCTTTGCCAAAGAGGTGGGATGCTCCAACGACGTGCCGCTGGTGATGAAAGTCGTTGGCCCGTTGCATAAGAGCGACGTGGGTGGCGTAACATTGGGCGTGAAAGACCTCGACACGGTAGCTAAAGAGTTCGACAGACTTATTGTCATTCCTGAGACATACGCTGTGGAGATGTATCCCATGCTCGATGGCACAGACGTGTATATCGGAGCCATACGCGACGAAAAGTTTGGTCATCAGATATTCTTCGGACTGGGTGGCATATTCATCGAGGTGCTGAAAGATGTGCAGAGCGCGTTGGCGCCCATCACCGCCGCCGAAGCCAAGGAGATGCTCGCCAAGTTGCGTGGCTACAAGATATTGCAAGGCGTGCGTGGTCAGGAGGCCGTGAACATCGACCTCTATGCCGACCAGATAGCACGCGTGAGCGCCTTGGTGCAGGCAGCGCCAGAGATTGCCGAGATGGACCTCAACCCATTGCTGGGCAACTCGCGCTATGTAACAGCCGTTGATGCACGTATACGCTTGGAAAAAATAAAATAAGAACGACGCATGATGCGTAACGAAGAGACCAGCTTCACCACTATGCAGGCTACAGTATATTGCGACGACCTTAATGCATATCTTATAAACAATCTTGAGATGGTGCCCAACGCCCGCGACCTTGGCGGCGTGCGCACCGTCGACGGACGTGTAGTGAAGAAAGGCAAGCTGCTGCGTAGCGGCATGCTCGCTCATGCCAGCGACAGCGACCTCGACTATCTGCACAACGTGCTGGGCGTGTCGCTTGTCATCGACCTACGCACAGCCTACGAGGTGTCAAAGACACCCGACAAGCTTGTTGTCGGCGCCCGTTGCATGAATATGCCAGTGCAGGACAAGCGAAACAATATGTGGCAAGCCATGGCGTCCTTCCCTGGTACCGAGCCTGAACGTCTGCAAGCTTTTGCTCGTACCGACAAGGGCAAGGAGATGACGCGCAAGATGTATATAGGCTTTTTGAGCGACGAGTACTGTCAGCTGCAGTTTGCCGCTTTCCTTGAGCTGCTTGCTACGCAGCGTAAGGACAGGACAATACTGTGGCACTGCTCGCAAGGCAAGGACCGCACCGGCATCTGCTGCTCGCTGCTGCTCTTTGCTCTTGGCTGCGACAGGGCAACGGTAGTGAAGGAGTTCAGCCTCACCAACGACTTCTACCGCGACATGATAGACATGGCGGTGGAGCAGCTAAAGGCCAATGGCGGCACCGACGAAGACGCCACCGTCATAGAGTCCATATTGGGTGTGAAGATAGACTATTTCGAGGCCGCTCTCGACTATGTCGACGCTACATACGGCTCGATGGACAATTACTTGCACGATGTATTATTGTTAAGCGTCGAAGACAGAGAGGCATTGCGCAACAACTTTTTAGAATAGTATCAATTTTAATTATAACCGATGAGACACACTTCACTTTCGGGTAGACTGACAAGAAAACTGCTTATCATCTGTAGCTTGATTTTTATCATCGCATTGATTGTGATGTATATTCTTAGTGGAGCTACTGTGGCTGAAGAGACAATAGGAGCTGTGCAGAACGAGCTGCATGCCGAGACAACCATTATAGATAAGTCGTTGCAAAACACAGAAATTGTTATTCTTTCGGCAGACTATATTATTAAGGAAAATATCAATAATGAGAAAAAACTTTATCATCTTACTAAAGAGATAGTTGCCAACAACCCTGTTTTAGTGGGGTGTGCTATAGCCTTTGCCGAGGGACAGTATAGGGGGAAGTACGCTTTTGCCCCTTATTCTTTCCGCAAAGAGGATGGCGATGAGGTTAAGTCTATCAATTTGGCTAAAGATAGTGCAAGCTATCTGTCTGAAGAGTGGTTTGTTACTACCACTCAGCTTCGCAGGCCTTATTGGAGCGAGCCGTATTTCGACAAGAACGGCAGCGAACAACAGGTTGTTACCTTTTGCATGCCTATTTTCGACGGCGATAGCAACGTCTTGGCAGTCATTACTGCCGACATGGCTGTCAAATGGCTCGAAGACAAGCTGTACAGCATTCAGCATGAAAGCGTGGTAACGCTGACAAGTCAGTCGGGAAAATGCTTCGCTTCGTCGTCGCCTGATTTTGCTGGCGCCGATATCACTGAACAGTCTATCGTTGATGCCTGTATAGATTTGAAACAGCTCGAAGAGGTGAAAAGGGCTGGCAAGGGTATTGTCAACCTCAAGATAAACGATACGTATGTCTTTTCCGCTGTCGAGACGCTTCGCAACGGGTGGAAAATATCGCACATGTGCGAATACAAGCAGATAGAGGAGCGCACGGTAACCATGCGTATAGTCATCGCTGTGGCATGTCTCTTATGCCTGCTTGTCTCTTTTGTGTTGTGCCGTAAAATGATAAAGTCTATCACCAAGCCTTTGAGCGAGTTGTCGGAGACAGCGCTGCAGATGGCAGCGGGCGACTTTGGTACTGAGCTGCCCGTCGTGCAGTCGCAGGACGAGATATTGAGACTCCGCGATGCCTTTGCCGCCATGCAGAACTATATTGTTTACTATTTGAACGAGATTCGCGAAAAGACAGGCCTAAAGGAGCGTATGGAGGCTGAACTCAACGTGGGACGTTCTATACAGCTTGGCATGCTTAGCACCGATTTCCCAAAAAATGATGTCGTCGAGCTGCATGCCACTTTGGCTCCTGCCAAGGAGGTCGGTGGCGACTACTATGACTTTGCTATCATCAACAACCACCTGCTCTTTGCAATAGGCGACGTGTCCGGCAAAGGTGTGCCTGCGGCTCTGCTGATGGCTATTGCTCGTTCGTCTATGCGCCTCTTCGACAACCCCGACCAGGGTACGGCTATTCTTATGGAGCAGCTGAACAACGTTATCAACGACAACAACCCGTCGCAGATGTTTATCACGGTGTTCCTGGGGTGCCTCGACCTTGCCACAGGCAGGTTGAGCTATTGCAATGCAGGACACAATCCTATTGTTGTCAAGCCAGCCAATAAGGAGCCTTACTATCTAAAGGCTAAAAGCAATATTGTTGTAGGCGTGATAGACAACTTTAGCTACGCCGAGGAGGAGGTCATGCTTGAACATGGCAGTCAGCTGTTGTTGTACACCGATGGCGTAAGCGAAGCTGAAAGGGGCGACAAGGAGCAATATGGCGAGGACAGGCTGCTGCAATGGGCTTCGCAAAACCTCGAAAATGGCTCCTCTCAGCAGAATGTCGAAAAGCTGTACAACGATGTGAAGTTGTTTGTCAATGGCAACGACCCCAACGATGATATTACGATAATGAATATTCAATACAAATAAAAAATAATCATAAATTACAATCTACAATGAAGAAACGTTTTGACCCTATCAAGGACAAATGTGGCGAAATCATTGAGTGTTTGATGTCGTCACCCGACATGCCTCAGGACGATGGCTTGCAATTCAAGATACGTCTTTCCATAGAAGAGGCTGTGGAAAATGTTGTTCAATACGCCTACGGTACAGGCAATGGTTGGATGGAGGTCTCTACCGACCTCAACCAGGAGACCTTTTTGCTCACTATCGAATTGAAAGATGCTGGTATCCCTTTCAATCCGCTGGAACAAAAGGACCCCGACATAACCCTCTCTGCCGAAGAGCGTCAAATTGGTGGCTTGGGCATCTTCCTCTGCAAAAACCTCATGGACGATATCTCTTACAGCTATAAGGACGGCTGCAATGTTCTTACTATGAGCAAAAATGTCAAGTTAAATTAATTTTTCAACAATAAAACTGAAATACTATGGATGTTACAATAAACAAGGTAGATACTACCAGCAATGTAGTTTTGAGTGGTCGTCTCGACACCACTAATGCCGACCAGTTCCAAAAGGACATCGCTCCTCTTATGGCTGCCGATGGCGGTAATATAGACATTGACTGCACCGATATGGAGTACACCTCCTCGCAGGGACTACGTATGTTCCTCATGTTGCAAAAAACCGTCTCCGCTCGTGGCAATAAAATGGTTATGCGTAATATGAAACCACAGGTAAAGGAGGTCTTCGATATTACTGGTTTCTCTAACATCATCACCATTGTCTAAAGTCAATCTTCTTAGCTCTTCCCTTTCAAACACTGCACTATCGTGAATGATTACGGCCTCGACCTGCACTGTCAGATGATACTCGACGAATACCGCGAATACAAGGCTTCGTTCGATAAGATGAGAGATATTGTGCGTGAGCAGCTTACTAAGTGTATACAGGACAACAACCTGTATATTAACGCCATAGAAGCTCGCGTAAAAACAGAGGAAAGTCTGGCTGGCAAACTTGAGCTTAAAGGCTCAAAGTACATGATGCTCAGCGATATTACCGATATCCTTGGCTGCCGTGTCATTACATTCTATACCGATGAGGTCGACAAGGTGGCATCGTTGGTGGAGAAGACTTTTGTTATAGATTGGAACGAAAGTGTAGACAAGCGAAAGATGTACGAGCTGAACAGCTTTGGCTACATGTCGTTGCATTATATCTGCAGGATTCCCAAGACCATGTATTTCGACGAGATGCACCCCGAAATCAACGAGATGCGTTTCGAGATTCAGATGCGTACCACTTTGCAGCATGTATGGGCGGTGATGTACCACGATACGGGCTACAAGTCGGGCGTCGAGGTGCCTTACGAGCATCTGCGCAACCTTACAAGGCTGGCGGGTATGCTTGAACTCGCCGACGAGCAGTTTAGTCGTATACGCACCGAAATCAACGACTACAGACGCAAGGTGCAGGGGCTTGTGGCAAGTGGCAACTTCGACGAGGTGCACCTCAACGGCGATACCTATCGAAGCTACCTCAACTTGCAGCCTTTCAACAAGCTTGCTGAAAAGATTGCCGCTATCAATCAGGCCGAGATATATCAGGATGCCCTGTCTCCATATCTAAATGTCTTTATCGAATTAGGCTTTAAGACCCTGGGCGATATAGAGCGTATGAAGAGTGAGTATAGCGACGATGCTTATCAGCTGGCGGCTCATCAGATTGGCAGCACCGACCTTGATATTATCGCTGCTTCCATTGCTCCACAAAACCTCTGTGCCGTGTATGTGTTGAAGCAGGGCGATGGCTTGAAAGGTCTTGAAAAAATGTACAATGTGCTGGGTGGCAATGCTGAAGGCAACAAGCGCAGAGCTGAGAGCACGTTCAATTATGCTAAGAATATCAATATTATATAACGCATTATGAGCAAAACAATAGATAGTTCATTAGTCGACAAGGCCATCAACTATGCTGTTATGGCACATCGCAATGTGGAGCGTCGTGGCAAAGGCTTTCCATATATCATACACCCGTTAGAGGCTATGAGCATTGTGGCCACCATTACTTCCGACCAGGAGTTGCTTGCCGCCGCTGCTCTTCACGACGTTGTAGAAGACACCGACCATACCCTTGAAGAGATTAGAAAAGAGTTTGGCGACAAGGTGGCGGAGCTGGTAAAGGCTGAGAGCGACAGCGTGGTAGAGAATATGAGCGAGGAAGACTCGTGGCGTATGCGCAAGCAGGCTGCCATCGACCGTCTTACAGCTACAAGTCATGATGCTAAGATTGTGGCTCTTGGCGACAAGCTCTCTAATATGCGAGCCATAGCGCAGGACTATGCCTCTCTTGGCGACGAGCTCTGGCATCGTTTCCATGCGCCTAACGGCCGTCCCGACCATGAATGGCACTATCGCGGTCTTGCCACCGCTCTCGACGAGTTGCGCGACACACGCGCACATCAGGAGTTTTGCCTTTTGATTGACGAGGTGTTCGCTAAATAGTCATCTTCTCTTTTCTATGTAAAAAAGGTTTGGTAACTGTATGTTTTCCAAACCTTTTTTGTATGTCTTGACTTTTAGTAGACGGAGCTTTTTTTCTATGTGTATTGCGCTATATGCCGTCAGCCTTTTACGAAGAGGTATGGTTGGCGGTGTGGCGTTCGTCCGTCTCGTCGTGAGCGATGCTTATTGTTGCTGTTTGGATTCTTTGCGGATAATCATACTGCATAACAAGACCTAAGTTCAACTCATAAATGCAACTTTTACTGAAAAAGAGGGACAAACAGTGGTAATTTGTAATTAACGCCCCAACGGGGCAGCAAGCTTTCAGCCCAGGGCAGCACCCTGGGTGTTTTCGCCCGTCAATTCTCGCCCTGTAAGGGCAAAAGCACTACCCACACTACTTGCGATTTATCGGACGGTAATAATTTGTATTTGTCGAAGGGTGGTAATTTGTAATTAACGCCCCAACGGGGCAACAAGCTTTCAGCCCAGGGCGGCGCTCTGGGTATTATCGCCCGTCAATCCTCGCCCTGTAAGGGCAAAAGCACTACCCACACTAATTGCGATTTGGCGGACAGAATAATATGTAAATAACGGACAGTAATAATTTGTATTTGTCGGACAGTAATATTTGTAATTAACGCCCCAACGGGGCAGCAAGCTTTCAGCCCAGGGCAGCACCCTGGGTGTTTTCGCCCGTCACCCCTCGCCCTGTAAGGGCAAAAGTACTACCCGCACTATTTGCGATTTGTCGTACAGAATAATATGTAATTAACGGACAGTAATAATTTGTATTTGTCGGACAGTGGTAATTTGCATTTAACGCCCCAACGGGGCAGCAAGCTTTCAGTCCAGGGCGGCGCCCTGGGTATTATCGCCCGTCAATCCTCGCCCTGTAAGGGCAAAAGCACTATCCACACTTTGTGATTTATCGGATTAAACATGTCGGCTGTTTATTGCACTATCATCTTTCTAAATTCATAACTCATACCTCTAATTTCTTAATTCTTATTTCTCTTTTTTTCTTACATTTGTATGATAATATTCTTGTTGGAAAATATGTGTAATTACTACGAAATCAACGTGTTGTGGGGGGGGGGCGACGCATAGTCGCCACTTGCTATCGCTAACTTTTATATAACGCTTACACCGCTATGGGCTTCTGTCTCAGCTCGTAGTGGCGTTTTTTTTTATGCACTTTTTTTGACAACTTATTCACATTATTATTAATACCAAATTTATAAAATTATGTACAACAAAGCTTTTTTTGACGAGCCGCAAGCCATGGTGGTGCGGTTCGACGTGATGGATGTCATCAGCACATCGGGCGGTGTGTCTAAAACGTATTTCGAGGGGTCTTCCATCAATAATGCCGTCGAGGCGGAATGATGTTGC
>JAZRVD010000090.1:0-30691 GCA_045598945.1 Bacteroidales bacterium
TAATTCGAGAAATCTTTATACAACCAATTCCTTCTTGGGTATAAAGGCGGATTACTTCATCGTAATACTTGTTGCGTTTCTCACAATTGTACTTCCACATAATTGTTGATTTTGTGAGTCAACTTTTTTTAGGGAAAGACAAAAGTTCCACTTTTTTTATAGTGGTTACATCGTTATGTAGTAGGATATATTTTTTGGTGTGATTATGATGTTAATATCTTATTGTGCTGGGTATGTGGAAAAAATGTTAATTTTGCATTTTCTATATTGTGTTGTAATATTTTTGATAATGACTTATAAGGTGTTATATAGTAATGAAATAGTGAAGGGAATATGTAGGAAGGTTGTGCTTTTGCTGATTTTTGTGTTACCGTTTCCGTTAATGGCACAACATGATGTTGTTACAATGGGTGGCGAGGCTAATGATGTTCGCGGCTCTATAAGTTTCTCTGTTGGACAAGTGGCTGTTGATGTAGAGTACAATGGTAATGCTAATATCTCTCAAGGCGTGCAGCAGGTTTCCTGTTTTCCCTCTTCCGAATTGGCTGCTTTGCAAGCATGCGACAGTCTGATGTGGCGTGGTATGCGTTTCCCGGTCTCGGTGGACACTGTTTTTGAAGGACATTCGCAATATGGGTGCGATAGTACTGTGCATCTTGTGTTGTCAGTTCATCCCTCTTCTTCTGCCGATTTGTACACTCAGGCGGTGGATTCTTTTTTATGGGATGATACTATTTTGTCTAAATCGGGCGTTTTTCAGCATCACTTGCTGAATGGTGATGGATGCGATAGTGTTGTCAATCTTCATCTTACTTTAATTCATGGCAAGCCGCTGCCTTCTATTATGATTTTTGAAGACCAGATGGTTATGCTCAATCATTATCCTGATGGTGAAGATGGTCAGCGTGTAGACTATGATGCTTATCGTTGGCTTCGCAATGGGGTGATAATTCCTAATGCCAATTCCGACCGTTACGGTGTGCTTGAAGGCAACCGTTACGCATCGCTCGATGGTTGTTTTACTCTCGAAGTACCTACCGATGCTACTTATACCGCTTTTGTTCAGTCCAACACTATCTGTGTCAATACACTGAACATTGATGTGGCCCCTTCTCGTATGTTTACCCTTTATCCTAACCCTGTGATAGGTGGGGCAAACTGTACTTTGCAGTTGGTGGGTGCTGATTTTAATACGCCTGTCGATATTGTGATCGTCAATGTCTTTGGTGTAGAGGTTATGAGGTCTCGTCTCATTGGAGAACAATTGGTCTTCTCTGCACCGCTGGCGGCTGGACTTTATTCAGTGATATTGGATGCTGTCAACTATCCGGCAACGGTCCTTAAATTGGTGGTTAAATGATTTTGTAATATATTGTCTTTATGAAAATACGTTCTTTATTTTATTTGTTGTTGATGTTTTTCTCATTTGGCTGTCTATACGCTCAGGCACCAGGTGGGTTTACTTATCAGGCTGTGGTGCGCGACGCCAATGGTGTCCTTGTCGCTCGCAAGCAGGTCTCTGTGCATATCAACATTCTTCGCAACGACCCTCTTGGCGTTGTGGTGTATTCTGAATTGCACCACCCAACAACCAACGCTAATGGTCTTTTTACTATAGTTATAGGGCGTGGCGAGCCGTGTAATGTTACTTATGCTCTCTACTCTTCGTTTGCCGCTATCGATTGGGCAAATGGCCCTTATTATCTCGTTAGCGGCACCGACCCTGAAGGCGGCAGCAACTATTCGGTATCTTCTACTCAGCAGCTGCTTAGTGTGCCTTATGCTTTATTTGCCAACTCTGCCGACTATGAACAGCTGACCAACAAACCAGCCATCCCTACTGTCCCTGCTAATATCAGTGCGTTCAATAATGATGCTGGTTATCTTACATCGTATACCGAAAAGCAACGCCTGCAGCTTAATGGCGACACATTGCGCATTGTCAATCCTGACGGCGGCATATCGCTTAATGATGAGTATGTCGTCATTCCTGCCCTTCACCCTCGTCTGGTCGATACTGTACATACGTTCGACACTACGGTTACCTACAATTACGACACTACTGTTACTTATAGCTACGACACCGTTGTTACGCATAACTTCGATACTATCGTTACTCTCAATTATGACACCACTGTTACCTTTAATTATGATACCACGGTCACCTTTAATTATGATACCACGTTAATACATTCTTTCGATACCACGGTAACATATATTTTCGATACCACGTTGCATTATGATACAACTTTTATCACAAAATATGACACTACCATAACTCATAGTTTCGATACAATTTCCACTATAAAGTACGACACCGTTTTTATTGCTGACGCTGTCGATACAGCATACGTCGATAGTGCTATAGCCCATGCTGGCTACCTCCGCATCGAATCCCAGACTCTCGCTGATGTGGTGGTGTTGGGCAATGAGGTGGGTTCGCAGATAAAAAATCTTCAAGACCCTACCGATGCACAAGACGCAGTGCCTCTTAGCTATATGCAAAGGTATGTCGATTCGGTCGTGTCGTTCTATGGCAAGCGTCTCGACAGCCTTATAGCCGCCCAGCCTGTCTATTCCGATACAACGGCAACAGCGTGCGACTCTTTTGTCTGGCATGGCGTGCGTTATTTTGCTTCTACTAATCAGCCTGTCTATGTCTTTCATAATGACTTGGGAAGAGACAGCATAGTGAGACTTAATCTTACTATTTTGCACGGCTCGTATACCAGTATAGTCATGGAGAGTGAAAACTCTCTTATATGGGAGAAAGGCAACAATATGCTTGTAGAAACGACAGGCGTATATACCTATACTTATGTTGATGTCAATGGTTGTACATCTGTCGACACACTTCATTTTACCCATAAAGGTCAGGAGCCTTCGGTAACTCCAGAGCCTCCTGCTGAAGTCAAAGATACGGTGTATACCCTCGACACTCTTTATGTCAATCGTGGATACACCTATAAAGGCACTAAGTATGTCGCCGCCGGCGTGTACCATGCCAGCGACACTGTTAATGTTACACCATTGCACGACAGTATAGCCACACATTGTTTTATAGTCTCCGCTGCCGATAATGTAGGTGTCATGCCGGGCATATTTTCGGTAGCGTCCGACAGACAGATATGCTTCTCGCAAGGCAACTTGCAGTATAAGGCTTCTACAAGTGAATGGCGTTTTGCTGAAAACCAATATACAGTGCTTGGCACTGCCAATAAAAACCGTTCTGCCGCCAATACACAGTATATCGACCTCTTTGGCTGGGCTACCAGTGGCTACCACAACAGCTCGGACATGTATAATGTATACTATATGCCGTTCGACAATTCCCGCAACACTGTAAACACCGACAAAAACTACTATGGCTACGGTCCTTCTATCGATCAAGTCGATGGCAGCCTTGTGGCATCGAGTGCCAATTACGATTGGGGAGTATATAATAAAATTTCAAATGGTGGTAATGAAAAAGGTTTGTGGCGCACTTTGACCAATGATGAATGGAAATATCTCTTACTCACTCGTGCCGATGCCTCTTCTAAGCATGGCTTCGCTATTGTGGAAGGTGTCGCTGGGGCTGTCCTCTTGCCAGACAATTGGACGTTGCCGTCTGGCGCCTCGTTTGTCCCAAATACAAAGAAGTTTACCTCCAATGTCTATACTGCCGCCCAGTGGGCTGCACTTGAAGGTGCAGGAGCCATCTTCCTGCCTGCCGCAGGTTATGCCAATGGTAGCGATGTCTATAGCGTGGGCTCGTATGGCTACTATTGGTCTACAACGGTTTCTGAGGCTGAGCCCTGTACCAAGGCAGACTACTTCTATTTTAGCGACGGTACGGAAAAAGTCTATTATGGCAATCGCTTTATGGAGCTCTCCGTCCGTCTGGTACGAGAAGGCAGCGCCGCTAAGAAAGCCTCTTGTTACGTCTCTTATGCTAATGATGCAATATCTGCCTTTGTTGGTGTAGAGTATAATGGTAGTATGTACGATATGCCAGGTGATTATACTTTCAACGATACTTTGACTAACGTCGACTTTTGCGACAGCATAGTAGAATATTCTCTCACGGTAATAGATAGGGAGTCGGACGTTTTGCCAGGTCTGTTTAGCGTCGCCGATGGTCAGCAGGTGCATTTCTCAACAGGCAATCTTCAGTATAATATCAAAACAGAAGAATGGCGCTTTGCTCCTCAGCAGTTCGACTATGTTTGTTACCCGGTAGCTGATAAGGTGAAGTACACTAAATCTGAGTATACAGGGCTCGACACACTACTTGGAGGCGATACTAAGTATGATAAAGATGATTTTAATGGTTGGTTCGACCTCTTTGGCTGGGGTACTGGCAACAATCCGGCAAACCTCTCGAAAAATAATGCGGATTACGTGAACTTTAACGATTGGGGCGTAAATAGTGGTCTTGGCGACTTTCGTACTCTTAGCGAGTCTCAGTGGCAGTATCTCAATGGCAGAAAGGGTAAAAGTGGAGCCGCTACTGTCGCCTCACGTCAAGGTGTTGTTCTTTTGCCAGATGTCTGGATAGCCCCGTCCAACAATACTTTTGTGGCAGGCGATGCCTCGTATGCTTCCAACACTATCTCCGCCGCGCAATGGGAGAAGATGGAGGCTGCAGGAGCTGTGTTCCTGCCGGCAGCCGGTCTCCGTGATGGCAAAACATGCCGATATATGGGTGTCGCTTGCAACTATTGGACATCTACATTCAATGAGAATGTCAATAGATATATAGGTCGTTCGGTACGTTTGGTAAAATAAATAATCTTTTTCTATCGTTATTTTAATACAAGTACTAATCATACTATTTTTGCTAAATATTCTATCTTATGCGACAAGAGGTTGATTTCCTTATTATTGGGTCTGGTATAGCAGGCTTAAGCTTTGCTCTCAAGGTCGCTCCTTACGGCAAGGTGTGTATACTTACCAAAGGCGAAGCTTCGGAAGGCTCTACCAAATATGCGCAAGGCGGTATAGCCGCTGTTATGTACGACTCCGACAGCTTCGACCGTCATATCGAGGACACACTTGTGGCTGGCGATGGTATCAACGACCGCGATGTTGTAGAGATGACCATTCGCGAAGCTCCGGAACGTATCGCCGAATTGGTGAGTTATGGCGTCAACTTTGATCGCGAAGGCGGTCGTTTCGATCTCCACCGCGAGGGTGGTCATAGCACTTTCCGTATTCTTCATCATAAGGACAATACAGGTGCTGAAATAGAACGCGGCTTATTGCAGGCTGTACACGACCACCCCAATATTATTCTCAAAGAGCATCATTTCGCTATCGACATCATCACACAGCATCATCTGGGGCAGATAGTTACCAAGCACACCCCCGATATAGAGTGCTATGGCGTTTATGCTCTCAACTGCCTTACCAACGAGATAGACACCTATCTCGCCAAGGTAACTATATTGGCAACAGGTGGTATGGGCAATGTCTATTCTACCACCACTACGCCTATAATCTCCACTGGCGATGGTGTGGCAATGGTACATCGTGCTCGTGGTGTGTTGCGTGACCTTGAGTTTGTCCAGTTCCATCCTACCTCGCTCTACAATCCTTCTGAAAAGCCTGCATTCCTCATCACTGAGGCCATGCGTGGCGCTGGAGCTATTCTCAAAGATGCCAATGGCAATGAGTTTATGCAAAAATACGACGACCGGCTCTCCCTGGCACCTCGCGACATCGTGGCGCGTGCCATCGACAACGAGATGAAACAGGCAGGCGTCGATCACCTATATCTTGATGCACGTGGCATAGGAAAGAACGAGCTTATCAACGGCTTCCCTACTATTTATGCCAAGTGCATTGAATTAGGTATCAACATCACTCGCGACATGATACCTGTACGTCCTGCCGCTCACTATCAGTGCGGCGGTATAGTGGTAGACAAGAATGGTGAGAGCAGTATTCACAACCTTTATGCTGCTGGTGAATGTTCATGTACAGGTCTCCATGGCGGCAACCGTCTGGCAAGCAATTCTTTGCTCGAAGCTGTTGTATATGCTCACAATGCTGCGCAAGATGCTCGCAATCGCATTTCTTCAATAGAACTAAACGCCAGCGTGCCTGATTGGAACGCCGAAGGTATGGTGCTCAACGAAGAAATGGTGCTGATAACACAGACTAAAAAAGAGTTGCAAGAGATCATGTCCAACTATGTCGGTATAGTGCGTAGCGACCTACGTCTGCAACGTGCTTTCGACCGTCTCAATCTTATCTATCGCGAGACTGAGAATCTATACAATCGTAGTGTCCTTACCGAAGAGATATGCGAACTGCGCAACCTCATAGCTTGTGCCTATCTTATTACAAAGCATGCTCGCGCACGTCGCGAAAATCGTGGATTGCACTATTCTATCGATTTGTAATAAATCCTTATCATAGCAAAAATACCGCAGTCGTCAAGGCTGCGGTATTTTTTTTATTTCATTTGCCAAAGGCTCTTTCTATCCTCTCAAGAGCCTTGTTAAGTGTTGCTCTCGGACAGCCGATGTTCAGTCTGAAGCAATTCTCGTAAGCTTCTCCGCCAAAGTTCACACCATTGTTCATGGCCACCTTTGCCACCTCTAACAATCGTCTTTTGGTCTCTGCATGTGGCAGACCGTAATTGCTGAAGTCTATCCATGCAAGATACGAGGCTTCAGGTAGCACAACTTTTAGTTTTGGTAGTCGGCTGTCTACAAACTCTTTCAGATACTGCTTGTTGTTGGCAAGATACACCAATACCTCTTGCAGCCATTCCTCGCCGTAGGTATATGCCGCTTCGGCTCCTACAAAGGCAAAGATGTTGCCGTTGGCCAACTCGTAGCCGTCAAGGTAGCCGTAAAACTTGTTGCGTAGCTCCTCGTTGTGGATATAGCATATAGAACTGCTAAGACCTGCTATGTTAAAAGTTTTTGATGGTGCATAAAATGTTAGGCAGTGGTTGGCGGCAATATCCGACACTGTAGGGTAGGCTGTATGGTGATAGCCGGGTAGGGTGAGGTCGGCGTGAATTTCGTCGTCGACAACAATCATGTTGTTCTTCTCGCATATCTCCGCAATGCGTGAAAGCTCCTCTTTGCTCCATACCCTGCCGCCAGGGTTGTGCGGGTTGGCGAGGATAAGCATCTTACATCCTTTGGCTTGTTGTTCCATGTCGTCGAAGTCTATCCCAAACTGTCCGTCTTCGATATTTAGTTTGCTATAGTGTAGTGGGTGCTGACTGTAACGAGGCAGATTGATAAAAGGCGGGTACACAGGCGTTAGCAGTAGTATGCCGTCGTTAGGCGACAGCAAGCTCTGTATAGCGAAAGATATCCCGGCAACTATGCCAGGTATAAAATGCAACTCGTTGTCGCGAGCCTCTATGCTGTAATGTTTTTTAAGCCATTGTCGCACACATTGTAGATAATGCTGTGAGGCAAAGGTATATCCTAAAACTTCATGCTCGGCGCGTTTGCGTATTGCCTCCATTACGCACTGGGGTGCTCTAAAATCCATGTCCGCCACCCACATGGGCAGCAGGTCGTCATGCTTAAAGATGGCTTCTATCCTATCATGCTTCACGCAGTCTGTCCCACGCCGCTCAATAATCTCATCAAAATTATATTTCATCATCAAAATTGTATTTGAATATCAGTAATATGTGCTATGTGATAACGTAAAAAAACAAACATGCAAAAGTACAGTTTTTTATCCTATGATTGTTCCTTTTCAGCATCTATTGTGCATATTGACATTCTAAAACTAAATATGTTTTATAAAATAATGTTGTATATGACACCATTTGTCATACCTGTGTCCTATTTTTGCATGCTGAAAACAACACTAAATTATTTTAATCATGACAAGTATTTTAACTTTTATCATGTTGTCTTCTTTTTGGGCAACAGTGTGGGTCGTTATTAAATGGATCCTTTGTATTTTAGGTATTGTGTGTATTTTCTTATTCTTCAAATTTCGTAATGAACGTTTAGAGTCTACGGCAATAAATAATCGTATAAGTGGCTCTTTTTTAGGACAGCTTGCGTCGGGCGTTTTGGGAGAAGAAATAGTTGATCGCAGTGATGAAACAAGAGAACCTGAGATATTGTTTGCTATTGGTGGCTTGTTAGGTTTGGTCGGTATTGTTTTTTGGCTTGTTATTCCATTTTGGAGTGTAATAAAATGGGTGTTGGCACTTATACCGGCTATTTGTTTCTTGGTTTTTCGTGGTAATTCCACTTTTCTTGCAAGGTTATGTGCAGGTTTGGCTGTAGTCGTAGTTTTATTATAAATTTTAATTAAATATTAAATATTATGGGAATTGTTTCTTTTTTAGGTAATGTAGCAAAAGGTTACATTGAAGAACGTGGAGTGCAGGGCACTATTGAAGACGTTGCTACCCTTGGAAAAAAGTTATTTGGTGAAAAAAATGAAGTTGTGGAGGTTCGTTCAAAAGGAAGCAGACCTGTCAAAAAGAGAACTCCAAAAACTAAATCATCAAGTAGTTCTGAAAATACGACAGAAAATAATACTGCCCAAAATAACAATCAATGGAATGATATGATTGCTAAATGTCAAGATAGGGTTAACGAAGGTGATTATAAAGGTGCCATTAATGTGTTGGACGAATATTACAATAATATGTATTACTACGGGCGCGATCAACGCGACTATGCGTATTATAATAATAAGGCTATAATTTATCAAATGTGGCTTAATAACATACATATAGACGATGAATTATATAGTTCTTTATTGATGTCGTATAGTGGTACCATAGGAGTACTTTGCCACAAGTTTGATTGTTCCGATGAAGAGAAATCTAAGGAGGTAGAAGCGTTTCGCAAAGATTTTGAAGAGAAAAATAATGAGAAAGAATTTGTAAAAAAATGGAAAACTGGTTGGGAAAAAATAGAAAAAATGGAAAAAAAAGAAAACTTCTCAGCCGCATATAATTTAGTTGTTAAATTATTTCAGGATCTTGATTTAGAGAAAGATGCTGGTTTCTATTCAAAGATATGCTGGTATCAGATGAATATACTAAAAGATTATGCGTTTGACACAAAAGAATACAGGGAGCAAGAGTCCATGTTAGATGAAATGTTTTTGAAGTATAAGGATGTTTGTACAACCGATGAAAATATAGAAACATATAATTCTTATTTTTCCGTGTATGAGGAGTGTAAATTGTCGAGTAATGTTGAAGCCTGTATAATGGAGAAAGATTTTAGTGAGGCTAAAAGATATTTGAACTTATATAGAAAGAAATTTCCAAAAGATGATATAACATATTGGCGTGCTAATACTTTGACAATTCTTTTTGAACTTTTTGAACTAAAGAAAACAGATTTATCTTTTGATACTATTCAGCAACAGTTTCTTTTTGCAATGAACGAGTATGAGAGTTGTTGTGTTACAGAAGACGATAAGGAAGGGTTGATGAAACGTCAGTATCAGTATCAGGATTTTCTTGAAAGACTTGAAGCAGAAGACAAAACTGGATACAAACTTTCGGACAATGAGCAAGAATATATAGATGAATATAACGCATGTTTGGAAGATGATGGACAGATTAGTGAAAAGGAACGTAGGCTGCTTGATAAATTGTGCAAATCTTTGGGTATATCAAAAGAACGTGCAATAGAACTTGAACGAGAGGCTGACTCTACTATTGCTTTTTCTTCTGATGAACAAGAGTATTTTGATGAATACAAAAACTGTTTGAATGATGATGGTACTATTACAGATAAAGAGCGTCGTTTGCTAAACAAGTTGGCTAATTCTTTGAATATTACAATGGATAGAGTAATGGAAATAGAAGCAATGGCGAATAAACTTTAATTTATTCAGTTTGTGTTTTTATCATGGCAAGAGCAATATATTATTTTGATCGTCTTATGAATGAACCGTCATATGGTGGCTGGTTTTGGATTGTTGGGGTGATTTTGTGTGTTGTCTTTTTTTTATACAAGATTTTTGAATTCGCTCAGGATGTAAAGTCAGATGTCGATTCTGCTGGCGATAATAAAGACTATGTGTATTCTAAGAAGCCGGTGCCTGAGATTAGAGTGAAAGCAAGAAATGGCGATCATAGAGTCCAGTATTATTTAGGCTACTGGCTGGTAAAAGGTCTTCGTGGCATAGAGTGTAATCTCGATGAAAGATGGCGTCTTATCAAATCAAGTGCTGAAAATGGCTTTGGTAAGGCAAAGTCTTTATATGTTGAACATGTAAAAGAAGTTAATGCTCAAAAATAAATTATGGAAAGATTTTTTAGAATATTAGGTAGATTTTTTGTCGAAAATCCTGACTCTATCTGGTTATGGATTATATCAATAGTTGTCGGCGTTGGTTATATTATTTATAAGATAATAGACGATGTTTCTGACATAAAGGTTGATAGATTTATTGAAAAGGAAAGAAACAAGTATACTCCTCCTTCACAGACATATACCAGCGAGGATATAAAAAAGAAGGATGATGACCTTGAGGATAAAGTTAAACAAGGTGATCCGGATGCTAAATGCGAGCTTGGTGTGCAGTATTTGTATGGTATATGTGGTCATGAAAAAGATGAGGTAAAAGGTTGGAATCTTATTGAGACCAGTGCCAAGCAAGGATGTAAAAGAGCAAAAGATTTGTGCGATAGACGTTCTGTTTGATGCTTATATTCTTAAAATGAGACGTTGCTTTAGATCTGTTAACAAAAAATAATAATCATGAAGAAATGTCCAAAATGTGGAGCTGTCTGCTCCGATGATTCTAAATTTTGTCTGCAATGTGGCGCAAGTTTGAACGAAAATATTGCAACGACGAATGCTAAAGTTGTGGAGCCATTATCAGAGAAGGTGAAACCTTCTGTTGAATATGTTGCAACTTCTGATAAGGATGGCGTATCATCTGATGATGATTCTTCTATACCTGTTTTGCTTATTTTGTCGTGGATATTTTATCTGATAGCTGTGGTCGATTTTTGCGGAATGTTTTTTAAATACGACTTTACAGGCGTACCATGGTCGCCTATTGTTTTTGGCGCTATTGGCGGTCTTTTTGAATATATTAGTGATTAATATTAAATTATAGTATATGAAGTGTTCAAATTGTGGGACCATGTGTCCTGATAATTCTCAATACTGTCAGCAGTGTGGCTCTAAGCTGAGTGAGACGGGTATCTCTGTAACCGTTGTCCATTCAGAGCAAAAAAACGCAGCCTGTCCTGGATGATCCTTTTTTGCCTGTACGCGGCGTTGCTTTTTTGGGATTTATGTTTTGTTTTATTGTAGAGTGCCTTCTTTATATAATCTTTATGATTTCGTCAATTTAAGAAAGATTTGAGTTATGAGATGGATGAAGCTCAAAGATATGTGAGAGAAGAAGTTGACAAGTTGATAGAAACGATTCGAAAATAGTGTTTGCAATAATGTATGTTTTTTGTCGGTAGTAATATATAAAAGGCAACTGCTGAAATCAGACCTCTTTTTCAAAATAAAGTGTTGTTTTCAAAAAAACGTATCTTTGTAAGGTGTGATGCAAGCAATTCTATATTGCATCACATTGAGAAAGTGCAATTTGCTTTGTTTTCTTAAAGGTGAACTTCGACAACTCACAAAGATAAATGGAAAATGAGGTCAAAGATGCTTCCCGCTGTTGTATCGTTACATCATGGTATCGATATCGTCAAGTGGAGCAGTCTGATTTCAGCAGTTTATTTATCTGGGAGTCGAAGCCCAATCTTTGGAATCGTAAGAAAACACGGCTCCACTTATTAATATTCAGTAAGATTGAACCATTAAATAATTAACATTATGAAAATTTTGATCATTCTTTCTTTTTTTGGTGTACTATGGTGCATCATAAAATGGCTGGTATTGTTGGCTGGTATTGTATTTGTTATTATTGGTTTTATAACCAAATCTGATAACGACTATAAGTCAAATTCCAACTGGTATGACCTGTTATCTAATGCAGGGGGGTATAGCAAAGGTTACTATCGTGGAAAAGATATAGTGCGGGAAGATACTTTTTTTGTGATAGGTATAATAGGCATTGTTCTCGGTTTAGTGCTTTTAATCTTCTTGTAGTTTAGCCTGTTTGTCATTTGTGATTAAAATATTAAAAAATATTAAAATAGTAGTAAAATGTTAAGCTTTGTTTTATTAAGCGGATTTTGGGCGGGAGTATGGTGTGTTATAAAATGGATTTTGGTAATAGCTGGTCTTGCTGTTATGGTTTTTGCAATACCCAGTATTTATGAGTCTGCAGAACAACATGGTGGTGATGAAATCATTGGACCATTGTTCGGAGCTATTGTTGGTTTTGTACCAGTATTGTTTTGGGCAATAATTCCTTATTGGAATGTATGCCGATGGATAGTGATGGCCGCGTTAGTCGCATGGGTGATAGTGTCTAAAGTGAAAGAACAATGGGCCGTGATGTGGATTGTTTCCGTGGCGTTGGCAATTGTTTTTCTTTTCGGTGCAGTGATACCATCTTGGTCTTTTTTCAAGTACGTTTTCCTTGTGTTGGCATGTTGTGGCGTTTTATTCTTGCTATATTTATGTATAAGTCGTGTGGCTCATGCTATTATAGTCAATCGAAGAAAAAAGATTAGTGAGGAGCTGTCTCAGTCCGTTTCGAGTGTGCCAATTCCTGAAAATTCTGTATACGACAAAAAAAGTGAGAAAATAGCAAAAAATGCACTTAAATCTATAAGAAATTTGCAAGGAAAGATTGAAGAAACAAAGGGGACGGCAGAAGAGTGGAAATATAGAAAATTATTAACCGAAGAAAAATTGCGTCTTTTTTATTCTATATCTTTGCGTGCTGAATCACGTTCTTTCCCTGAATGTTATGATGTATTTGAAAAACGGTATCTAAATTCATTGGCAAATAATGATGCAATGTGTATGCGTCAAGATGATGAAGAGTATGAAATGATGAACGGATATGCAACGTCAGCCGATAATTTTGTTGTACAGTGGGAGGAAAATCTTAAAAATGATAAAACTCGTAATTATTCAGCTCGAATTAAGCGTATTCAAAAAAAAGATACTTCTGGCTTGTTTGGTTTTCAAAGTAGTAGCTTGGTCTCGCAACAAACAAACGATCTTATGCAGGTTGTTAATGATGCTATTTCAGAAGCAAATGAATTGAGAACAGCCAGTATGGAAATTAATAAAGAACTTGCATATATTCGTTTGTGTGCCTATCGTAACATTTTTTTAGGTGTCGAATTGTTAAACTATATAAGAGATAATGCAGGTGGAAAATCTTTGACTACTCAAAAGGATTTTCTTCAAATAAGTCCAACAATGTTTGAAGGTGTTAATATAGACATTAATGCATTGTCATTCAGTGTAGACAATGTTATTAATATGGCATATAATGGATACGACACTGCAATGAATGCTATTCGCTCTTTGGGCTTTCAGCCAGGAAAAGCGGCTTCTGTCGGTGTTGGCGCTTTAGCTGCTGTTGGTGCTGCTTTTATGGAGAATGCTTCAAAGGTTAGTGCCAATAGGCAGCAACAGGTGCAGATAGTTCAAATATTGGATGAGATTATTCCTATAATACAGAATGGGCAAGCTGGTCTGCTGCGATCGATTGAACTCATGAAAGCAATTGTTCAAGCAAATAATGGCTTTATGGCTATTTATGCACCTCTTCGTGAAAAAGTCTTTACTACTGGACAATATAATAATCAAGAAATAATGGAGTTGATAAATGCAACAAGTGCATTTAAAAAAATAAGTTCTTCAAATCTATGAGTTTATTTAAGAGAAATAAAAATCAAGTTGACGTTTGTCAAGAGGTTATGATTCCTCAGTGTGTCGACAATCAACCTGTATTATCTGGGGAGGCACAAATCGCTAATCGTTCGTTGGAAGTAGAACAAATCAAATCTGACAATCAACGTGTAATGGTAAATGATGTCTGCGGCACCGTGAACAATGCTGTCAATTCGGTACGAGATATTGTTGGATTTGTCGCCGACATGAAATCTATGCATGAACGAAGTGAACAGATGCGTATGATGACAGATGTTCAATTATCTAATATCGCCGCCAAGTTTGAGACAACGCGTATGTATATGGAAAAGGCTTTCGGAGAGCGTGGTGAGGCATTAGATAAGCATTACGGCGTTTTGGATAATGCTATTGCATCTGGAGATAGGGAAATGATTATTGCCGCCATGCAGGGTATAAGTAATATTGTTGCAACATCTCCATTGCAGGATATAGAAAAATTTACTGCAATGTTTAACGATACGTCTCAGCAATTGTTGGACTTCTAAAAATCAACTGAATTCAGGTCTCAAATACAACACTGTTTATAATATTTTAGGGTAGATGCGAACATACAACAAATAAATTGAACGTCTCTGACAAGTATTCAAGATCTATCTGACGGTAAACAGGAGTGTATTGTCTAAGGAAATTGATTCTATAACCTAACACCGTTTTCTTGCCTATATTAATAGTGAAAAGAGGTTAATTCTTTGCTCACGAAAGGACGTTCGTACATTGTTGGTATATCAATACCATAAAACTGCTGTAATCAGAATTCTTTTTCAAAATAAAGTGTTGTTTTCAAAAAAAACGTATCTTTGTAAAGTGTGATGCAAGCAAGTTTATATTGCATCACATTGAGAAAGTGCAATTTGCTTTGTTTTCTTAAAGGTGAACTTCGACAACTCACAAAGATAAATGGAAAATGAGGTCAATGATGCTTCCCGCTGTTGTATCGTTACATCATAGTATCGATAGCATCAAGTGGAGCAGTCTGATTTCAGCAGTTTATTTATCTGGGAGTCGAAGCCCAACCTTTAGAACCGCAAGAAAACACGGCTCCACTTTTATCGTGATTGTAGTTGTTTGTAACTAATAGTTTTTTTTATGTGTAGAAGAAAAAATGGTCTTGTTAAAGTCCCCTTTATTCAATTGAACGAATCGTCTGTAAAGAAAAATGCTTTAGAAGAAAAGGCATATTTGTATTTGATTGATGGAAAAACAAAGTTTCTTGTTGTTGGTACAAATGTTGATAATATTTTGGAGAATGTTTTCCTTTATAAGGGAATAAATGTAAAACTGTTGGCATGTATGTCGATAAACGGTAAAACATGTAATGTGTACAAAACAGTTTTGCCTGATGTTGTCTTGTCTGTAAAGTCTAAAGAGAAAGAATGTTGTATGAATTTATGTAGGATTGATAGTCATTGTTTTTTAGAAATACGTGTTAAATCTTTGAAGTCAATGTCGTTTACAACGTCATGTAATATTGTTTTAAGTGTTGAACATTGGCAGGATATAAAGAATGAAATGATGTTGTAAAATGCGTGAATATGAGGATATAGTAAGGGAGTTGTATACACGATTGCAAAAAAATCGCAAAGGTGAGGTGTGTTATCGTGGTGTGCCTAATAAAAAATGGAAAGATTTACCCTCATTGTTTAGATCTGGAAATTTTGAAGATGAGAGTGAGTTGTTAAATGAGATAGTTAGGCATTATCCTGATGATTTTGTAAACGCACATACAATAGATGTTTTAACACAAATGCAACACTATGGTTGTCCAACGCGGATGTTGGATGTTACTACAAATTTTAATGTTGCTTTGTTTTTTGCTTGTGGTGGATGGGATAAGGTGTATAATGAGAGACTTTATGAAGAGAATAAGAAAAATGATGGGGAGGTCCGAATATATTGTGTCCCGACAGAAAAGGTAAAGTCAATAGATAGTGAGACGGTTACGTTAATATCTAATCTTGCAAAATTAGAGCCAGGTAAAAATCTGGGTGATTTGATGTGGCTTTGTACAAAAGATCAAAATGGGGTATGGTATGATGAATACCCTAAAAAAAATATAAAAGATCTTAATGATGTGTTTCTGGTAAAAACAAAGTTGAATAATAATAGAATAAGGGCACAGTATGGTGAGTTCTTTTTATTTGGTGGAATATATGATAGAATGATTAGTGAGTATATGTCTGATAGTAGTATAAAAGCGATAGAAATAAAAAAACAAGTAAAAAGCTTGTCAGACGTATTTGGCTGTTTAACAGTAAGAGTTCCTTATTATGCAAAAGAACGTATATTAAATTGTCTGGATAAATGTTTTGGAATAAGTATTTTAACACTTTGTCCAGATAAATATGATTTCATCAGAAATTATTCTAAATCAAAAGTGTAAGATGTGCATTGTATAAAACGATGTTGTTATTGAAATATAAGTAATAAATCATGTAATATTATGAAAAAGAAATTTTTGTTTATTATTAGCACAATTGTGCTTGTGTTTTGTTTTTCTTCGTGTAAACCTGATGAAGAAAAACGTGTAGAATTTACGCAAATAGTTGAGGCGCGTTCAACAGAGGATTTGTTAAATGATTTGTATCTTGCTTCTGATGGTGATGTGGAGTCCATAGCTCGTATTTTTAATTGTACACCATCTTCTATTGAACGTATAAGAAAAGGTGAAACGAAAGCAACTTCGAAATTTTCAGAAATTGTTAATGATGTGATGGTTTATTATTATATGTATGATAGTAAATTTATGAAGTTGCGTTCAAAGTTTGATCCCTCTTGGAAATGGTATGATTCGGTAAGGTATTTTTATATTTTTTTACCAGGTGGATGGCTTATAATTGTCGGAATTATTGTCGGAATTCTAATTGGTGTTTTAGGGCTTCCTATTTGGTTGATAGGATTTATTATATCATTATGTTGTTCCCCTTCACAAATGGAGGATCGTTATAAGGATGTGATTAATCCTGTAGTTGAAGAAGTTGTTTCGTACAAATAAGTTAATATGAAAAGTTTTTTTTTGTTTTTGCCGTTAATTTCTTTCTTTTTGTGTGTCTCGTGTGGACAATCGGAAGTGGATGTTTTGCGTAAAAAGTTAGATGATGGATATTCAATTACTATAGAGGATAAGGCGTCACGTTCTAAATATACAAAAACACAGTATGTTGAAATTGAAAAACAATATAATGAGAAGTATGTGAATGATTTGCGTGATTTGATTGATAATTCTTTTGAGAAACAGTTAGATGCGTTTGAGGATGGTGAATTAGGAATATGGAAGGGTATTTGGCGT
Source organism: Bacteroidales bacterium (assembly GCA_045598945.1). GTDB lineage: Bacteria > Bacteroidota > Bacteroidia > Bacteroidales > P3 > Colimorpha. Next base: position 17,083 of record JAZRVD010000090.1, read on the forward strand.
CCGTTTAGTTTGTTCAAATCTAAACAAACTCGTATTGATGAAATGTCGGTAAAATCAAAGTCGTATTTTAACTCTTTGAATGTACAGCAAGATGCGCAAATTTTGTTTGAGCAGTATAACGAGGATGTAAAGAATTTAAGAAAACGGTACAGATTGAATCAAACTAATGTACAAACAAATCCTAATGTTGTCTTGCCTGAATATGAAATAAATATTGGACACATGGACGAATATACTGTTGCTAATATAGCAATAGATATATTTACGGACGGAATTCCTCAAATTGTTAGCTTGGTTTTTGATTGTACTGTGGTAGGACTTTTGATAGGTATTCCAATTGCTATTTTTGCTTCCATGAAGGCTGATAGTCGATTGTTAGATTCTTTAAGGAAACAGTATCATGATGAAAATAATGTGGACTATGACGGCATATTAAAATCTTTGAATAAAAATACAGATCGTTATTATGCGAATATATAAAGCAAATTTTATTGTTTTTGTTTTTTTGCTTTTCTTGCCTATTTCTTCATGTAAAAAAGCAACGAAAACAATAGTAAAAGATATCGTTGAAGAGTCCTCGGAGAAGGTCGGAAAGACTGTTGCAAAAAATGCTTTCAAGAATGGGGATGAGGCTATTGAATATTTGGTGAAGTCTAATCCTTATGTGGAAAAGTCTATAAAAAGCCTTTCAAAAAAGAGTCGAAAGAAATTAGGAGAAGAGTTGGCTTCTAATCCTCGTTTTTTTGAAGCATTTTCCTCGTCAGATAGAATGATTGATGATTTTAAGTATTTTACAAGGGAGGCTCCTGATTTCGCAGATAATATTAATTTGTTGAAATTTTTTTCTAATGCAAAAAAATACGGAGATGCTTCTTTTGTTGACAATCTTGTTCCTAAACAAAGTGGTAAAACGTTATCTTTTTTGCAAAAAAATGATGGAAAAGTTGTTGGAGAATTGAAAGACGGTATATTGGAATTGAAGGATTTTACATCTAATGTTTCATCTTGTTCTATGTTAAAAGGAGAAATGATGCCAAATGTGATGTATAAAATAATCCCTAATAATGGAGGGAAGATTTTGATAAAAACAGATGATCTGGGAAGATTGGTAAGTTTTGATGCAAAGAATGTTGATCCTAAGGTTTTATCATCAGAACTATCTGGAAATGTTGATTTAGGTCCTGAATTTAAACAAGTTATTTCATCGTTAAAGAATAAAAAAGGAAAACTCGATATAGCATGTTCATTTAAAAATGTTGACGATGCAATGAATGCTCGATATATTAACATTGACGCATCAAGTAACGGTAAACCTGTTTTGAAAAAATCAATGGAAAATTCGAGATGGAATAAGAATTCTGCAAATTTAGTGGGGAAAGAAGTAAGCTCCTTAGGAGAAAAATCGATGAAAGAATTGGCTACATCAAATAAGGAATTTAAGACATTATATGACAACTTTTCAAAAAATATCAGTAAAGATTTTGCAGATGGAATATTTGTTTCTCAAGAAAAAGGAGTTACAAGAATTTTTTCAAAACAATTTCCAAATTCAGAAATAAAAATATCTGGAAATACCATTACCGCAAAGTCAGGTAGTTTGTCAAACTCTGGCCCGGTTAACGAGTTCCTTAATTACCCTATGCCAAATAAAACATATAAAGTTGATGATGACGCTTTTGTGTATAAGACAGATGGTGACGGACGTGTAATAGAGGCTTGGGCTGATAGAACAAAATCCAGTACAATCTCTCGAAATACTCAACGAAATAGTGCTGTTCAGAATGCTGTCATTGATAGATTAGATGGGAGAAAAGGTCTTGATGATTCTGGTCATCTTTTTGCAAATACAACGGGTGGACCCAATGAACTGATTAATCAAGTTCCTATGAATAGTCAGTTGAACCGTAATGGTCAATGGCGTCAACTGGAAATGCTGGAGGAACAGGCAATTAAAGATGGTAAACAGGTCCTTTCGACAAGAAGGCTTATATATGAAGGGAATTCTAAACGTCCTTCTGCAATTGAATTTATTTATCAGATTGATGGAAAAGAAACGAGGACTATGATTCAGAATATTTAAGAATGATTTTCTTGTGCTTTCACATGTTAGGTGTGAAAAATGTGTAAATTCTCACATTTTTCGCACCTAATGTGTGATTATAGGTTTTTTTCTGTATCTTTGCAGTACTTTTTCTATTGCGAAGTTATGGTTATTAAAAGAGAGATTATTGATAAACTTGAAGCGTGGAAGCTCGATGTGGATCGCTTGCCACTGATTGTTCAGGGAGCTCGCCAGATTGGCAAGTCGTGGGCTGTCGCTGAGTTTGGACGCACTCATTATAAGTATTTTGCGGTTTTTAATTTTGAAAAACAGCACGAGCTGAAGTCTCTGTTTGAATCAACTAAAGATGTTGGTCGCATTCTTAAGGATCTGGAATTGTATACCAATGTCCCTTTGTTGGAGAACGATACTCTTATTTTTTTTGATGAGATACAAGAGTGCAAGGCGGCTCTTAATACATTGAAGTATTTTAAGGAGGATGCCCATAATTATCATGTTGTTGCCGCTGGCTCTCTGCTGGGTGTAGCCATCAACAAGAGTATGAAGTCAGAAGATGGTGATTTTGACGCAGTAAATTCTTTCCCTGTTGGCAAAGTTACTTTCTTGCAGATGTACCCTGTTACCTTTCGCGAGTTTCTCCGCATGAGCGACCCAGTTTTGATGGCACAGGTTGAAGAAAGAATGACCGCTCTTGAGCCTCTGCCGGATATTCTCTTTAGCAAGATGACGGAACAGTATAGGCGGTATCAGGTTTGTGGCGGTTTGCCAAAGCCGTGTAGTCACATGCTTGACGGTGCTGGTATGGAGGCGATAGAGCATGATTTGGAGGATCTAAGGATGGCGTATGAGTACGATTTTGTGAAGTATGTTGAGAAGAATGATGTTCCGCGTATCAGGGAGATTTGGCGTAGCATTCCTTCGCAGCTCTCGCGCGAGAATAAGAAGTTTGTGTTTAGAGTTGTGCGTGAAGGTGCCCGCGCTCGTGAGTACGAGTCTGCTCTCGATTGGCTCGTCCTTTCAGGCATGGTGTATCGTGTTTATGTGTGTGAGGCTCCTCAACTTCCGTTGAAACATTATGAGAATACTACTGCGTTCAAAGTTTATCTGCTTGACCAAGCGGTGCTTCGCACTATGGCGGAATTGCCACCAGAGGCTGTGGTGGTAAAAGGCGACTTGCTAAAGGAGTTTAAGGGTGCTATGGCAGAGAATTTTGTTCTAAATTCTTTGTTGGCTCAAGGTTTTCTTACACCTCATTATTGGACTATTTCCGGCAACAAGGCTGAAGTCGATTTTTTGATTCAGGATGGCTTGGACATTTTCCCTATTGAAGTAAAGGCGGAGGATAATATTTCTGGTCAGAGTTTCAAGGTTTATCAAGATAGGTACAACCCGTCTCTTCGACTTCGATTGTCGCTTAGAAATTTGAATGTTAATGGTAATATTGTCAATATTCCAATTTTTTTGTGTGATTGGTTGAAGGATTTGTTGTATGTTGCCAAAGATAGGTGTCTATCTTATTAGTCTTTGTAAAATGTATCAAAAAAATCATGATAGATGAATGTTGTTTTGATTAGACGTTATATTTGGCTTATCAATACGCTGTGCCTGGCGGGACGGCGGGGTATGACGTTTGAGGAGATTGACGACAAGTATCGTCGCAGGGAGTCTATATCTAATGGCGACAGATATGAGAAGAGGACTTTTCACAGGCATAGGATTGCTATATACGATATTTTTGGCGTGGAGATATTGTGCGACAGATTCACTAATACCTATTATATAGAGGACGAGTGTGATTTGGGCGATGCGTCGGTGTCGCGACAGTGGCTCTTGGAGGCTTTTACTGTCGACAGTCGTCTGCTGGATGCCGTTGACTTGAAGGATCGTGTGTTGATGGAGGGCGTTCCGTCTTCGTTTCATCAGCTTTCGCCTGTCTTGGCGGCCATGGAGAGCGGTAAAAAGGTGGAGTTTGAGCACAGTCCCTATTATCGTGATAGCAGGATGATGGTGTGTCGTTTCGAGGTGTATGCGGTTCGTTCGTGGCGTCGGCGCTGGTATATGGTTGGGCGTGGCGTTACAGAGGATATGGATGAGAATGGAATGTCGTCGCAGGATCTTATGATGTTTGCCTTGGATAGGGTGTCGAACTTGACTATTACCGATGAGTCTTATTCTCTGCCTGCCGATTGGTCGGCAAAAGATTTCTTTGCAGGCTGCTATGGGGTGGTTTTGGATATGGATTATGATATAGAGGAGGTGGAGATAGCTGCGACGCCGTTGCGGGCGAAGTACCTTCGCACTATGCCGTTGCATCAATCGCAACATGAGGTGAGAGATGGTGTGTTTCGCTATAATCTGCGACCGACTAACGATTTTGTCCGGGATATTATGGGTGTCGACATTAAGGTTTTGCGGCCTGAGTGGTTAAAAAAAGAGGTGGCGGCAAATCTTCGCGAGGCGTTGAGACAGTATGAGGAAGAATAGCGGCTGATGTTTATGAAGATGATTGTGCGTGGCTCTGTTGTGATAGATGAGACTAATGATGTGAAATAAAAAGAGAACGTTTGGCGGTTGTCAGGATGCCTTATAAGTGCGTTTTGTTAAAAATGTTTTTGATTATTCAAAATTATTGTTTAATTTTGCCCCTTAAAATAAGCAACTTTCTTTTTGTTTAATAAACCGCTATAAATTATAGTACTATGTCAAGTTTATTAATTATTCTTCAGGCTGCCGCCAATATCGCATGGGGTTATTTGGGTGCAGCTATCGGAGCAGGTCTTGCTACAATTGGTGCCGGCATTGGTATCGGCCGCATTGGTCAGGGTGCTATGGAGGGCATTGCTCGTCAGCCAGAGGTAAGTGGTGATATCCGTTCTACCATGATTATCGCCGCAGCCCTTGTCGAAGGCGTCGCCTTCTTTGCTGTCGTTATTTGCTTGATTGTAGTCCTTAAGTAGCAGCTCCGGCAACTTTGACGGGGTGTGTAGTGCGATTGGCATCGCGCCCCGTCTATTTTATTGTATGTGGCATGACGGGCATGGCTCGTCGTGATTCTATAATGTCTTTCAAATGAATAATCCACTTATCAACCCTGGTTTAGGCACCTTTGTATGGATGCTGGTCTCTTTTGGTATCCTCGTTTTCATTCTTGCAAAATGGGGCTGGCCTATGCTGTTGAAGGCTCTCAAGGAGCGCGAAACAGAGATAGATAGACGCTTGGATGCTGCCGACAAGGCTCGTCGCGAAGCTGCTGAGCTGCAGTCGTCTAACGAGAGCTCGCGCCAGTCTGCCAATCAGGAGCGCGACGAAATACTGCGCCGTGCACGTGAGGACGGTGAGAAGATTAGAGAGGAGGCTCGTCAGCAGGTGAAGGCTGAGATTGAGCGTATGCGTATGGCGGCTAATGAAAGTATTGAAAACGAGAAACAGCGTGCCATACATGATATGAAGAATGAGATTGCCGCAATATCTATCGATATTGCTGAAAAGATTATCAAGGCGGAGTTGTCCGACACACAGCGTGCCATGAGTATTGTTAACGCTGAACTTGAAAAACTTTGATTGATATGAACGATTATAGGGTAAATATCAATTACGCAAAGGCTCTTTTCTCGTTGGCTGACGAAGAGAACATGCAGCAGCAGGTGCATGAGGACATGGTGCTGGTCAATAGTGTTTTCTGCGAGAATCATCAGCTGTATGTCTTGTTTAATAATCCTGTTATCAAGCAAGGCAAGAAACTTGCCATTGTTAATGAGTTGTTCGATCAGCGTGTCTCTGCTATAACTTTGCTGTTTCTTCGGTTCGTGGCTCGTAAAAACCGTGCTGTGAATATGCGAGGTATCAGCGAGGCGTATCTTGATATGTACCGCAAGGCAAATGGCATCGTGGCGTCTCGTCTTACAACGGCCGTAGAGCCTGATGGCGAGGTGTGCGATATTGCAGCACGGGTGGTGGCAAAGTCGTCGGGGAGAACGGTAGAGCTTACTTCTGTCGTCAACCCAGACATCATAGGTGGGTTCTGTCTGGAGTTTGACAGCAATATGTTTGATGCTCGCATCAGCTCCCGTCTGGCAGACCTCCGCCGAAGCTTCCAAGGCAATCAATACGAGAGCAAGTTGTGAGCTTGTTTTGTTTTATGTTTCTCATTTACTCAATGATATATGTCTGAGATTAAACCTGCCGAGGTATCGGCAATATTAAAAAAACAGCTGGCAGACGTCGATATCGATGTCAAGCTCGAGGAAGTCGGCACTGTGTTGACGGTAGGCGACGGCATTGCTCGCGCGTATGGACTTAACAATGCTCAAGCTGGCGAACTTGTAGAGTTTGCCACTGGCGAGCAAGGTATCGTTCAAAACCTCGAAGAGGACAATGTCGGTGTTGTGATGCTTGCCGAAAGCAACTCTATCAACGAGGGTGACACCATCAAACGTACCGGCCGTATTGCTTCGCTCAAGGTCGGCGAGCAGCTGGTAGGTCGCGTTATCAATACTATAGGTCAGCCTATCGATGGCAAGGGCCCTATCAACGGCGAGCTTTTTGACATGCCTCTTGAACGCAAGGCTCCAGGTGTCATCTTTCGTCAGCCAGTAGAGCAGCCTTTGCAAACGGGTATCAAGGCTATAGACAGCATGATACCTATTGGCCGCGGTCAGCGTGAGTTGATTATTGGCGACCGTCAAACGGGCAAGACTGCCATAGCTATTGACACGATTATCAACCAGAAGAGTTTTTACGATGCTGGCGACCCTGTCTATTGTATCTATGTGGCATGCGGTCAGAAAGGTTCTACCGTTGCCAATTTGGTGAAAAATCTTGAGGAGAAGGGGGCTATGGCGTATACCATTGTTGTTGCCGCTACGGCTTCCGATCCTGCGGCAATGCAGTTCTATGCTCCTTTCGCCGGTGCCGCTATTGGTGAGTATTTTCGCGATACAGGTCGCAACGCCTTGGTGGTCTATGACGACCTCAGCAAGCAGGCTGTGGCGTATCGCGAGGTGTCGCTGCTCCTTCGTCGTCCACCAGGACGTGAAGCATATCCTGGCGATGTGTTCTATCTGCACAGTCGTTTGCTGGAACGTGCTGCACGCATTATTCAAAACGACGCTATTGCTGCCAATATGAACGACTTGCCAGCTTCGCTCAAGGGCAAGGTGAGAGGAGGAGGCTCTTTGACGGCATTGCCTATCATTGAAACGCAGGCAGGCGATGTGTCGGCATATATCCCTACCAATGTTATCTCTATTACCGACGGTCAGATATTCCTTGAGACTAACTTGTTCAACTCAGGTGTACGACCAGCTATCAATGTGGGTATCTCGGTGTCGCGTGTAGGTGGCAAGGCGCAGATAAAATCTATGAAAAAAATTGCCGGTACGCTGAAACTCGACCAAGCGCAGTATCGCGAGCTGGAAGCTTTCTCTAAGTTTGGCAGCGACCTTGATGCTGCCACCAAGGCTGTCCTCGACAAGGGCGTGCGCAATGTGGAGATATTGAAGCAGCCACAGTATTCGCCCATGCCTGTGGAAGAACAGGTGGCTATCATATTTTGTGGCACAAGGGGACTCTTGCAACGTGTCCCTGTCGACAAGATTGGCAATTTTGAGACGGAGTATATATTCTTTATGCGCCAGAAACATGCCGATGTGTTGGCAAACTTACGACAGGGCAAGTTGATAGACCAAGACCTTGAGGTTATGAAACGTGTGGCGCTTGACCTTGCGGCCAAGTATTCAAAGTAGTTAGTTGTTTGTATACCGTTGTATTAATCGTTCCTCTTTATGGCTAATCTCAAAGAAGTTCGTACTCGTATTGCTTCGGTAAGTTCTACCCAGCAGATTACCTCGGCAATGAAGATGGTGTCGGCGGCAAAGTTTCGCCGTGCTCAGAATGCCATACTGGGTATGCGTCCATACGCCAACCAGTTAGGAGCTATAGTGGCGGACATAGATACTGGCGATGGTGTGCAGACTCCGTATCACAGCTGTCGCAATCTAAATTGCGTGCTTCTTGTCGTCATAGCTTCCAATAAGGGATTGTGCGGAGCCTTCAATGCCAACGTGTTGAAACAAGCTGATGCTCGTATCGAATATTATAAGCAGCAGGGAGTTGGCGAGGTGCGCCTTATAACGCTCGGCAAACGTGCAACAGAATATTATCTAAAGCGTAAAGAAGTTGTAGAGGCGTCGTTTGACGAAATGCTTGATGACGCATCATTCGACAGCGTTGCCGCTTTCGCTGACCAGCTGATGGATGATTTTTGCAGAAAGGAATATGATTATATTGAGCTTATATATAATCAGTTCAAAAACTCTCTGTCGCAAATCCTCTCTACTGAACAGTATCTGCCTGTTGTATTCAAAAAAAACGACAATGGGCAACATTCTGTTGTTAACGACTATATCTATGAGCCAAGCAAGGAAGAGATATTAAAGGCTATGGTGCCTTTGATGTTAAGGTCTCAGCTTTATCGTGTAGTGCTCGATTCGTTGGCGGCTGAACATGGAGCACGTATGACGGCTATGCAGAAGGCTACCGACAATGCTACCGAGTTGCTCAAAGAGTTGAAACTCTCCTACAACAAGGCTCGCCAGTCGGCTATTACTAACGAGATTATAGAGATTGTCAGCGGCTCGGAAGCTTTGAAAGGATAGGGTGATGGTATGTTTAGAAAATCAATTAGTGAGTATATCTTTATTTAGCTGAAAACTATGGGTTGGCAACGTCGTTTTTTTTGTTGCCAACCTGTTTTTTGTGTAATGACTTAATTTTTGAATATCTTTAATTATCATTTTATGGAACAGGTTCATAATTCAAAACAAAATTTCACAGTGCCTATCATTGTGATGTTTTTACTCTTCTTTATGATCGCCTTTGTAACCAACTTTGCTGGTTCTATGGGCGTTATTCTTAAGGGACAGTATGATGTGTCGCCAGCTCTTACTCAGTTGGGCTCTTTGGCAAACTTCATCGCATACGCATGTATGGGTATACCTGCTGGTATACTTCTAAAACGCAAAGGCTATAAGTTCACTTCGCTCGCCGCTGTCATTGTCGGTTTTGTGGGCGTTGGCATACAGCTTGTTTCTGGCTATGCCGGCGGCTATGCAGTCTATGTGCTTGGCGCTTTTGTGGCTGGATTCTCCATGTGCATGCTCAATATTGTTGTCAACCCGATGCTCAATACCCTTGGCGGTGGTGGCAATCGTGGCAATCAGTTGGTGCAGCTTGGTGGCTCGTGCAACTCTATTGGTGGCACTATCGCTCCGATACTTCTTGGTTATCTAATTGGTGGTCAGATGGCGAATGCCAAGGTCAGCGATGCCGCTCCTGCTATGATTATTGCTATGGCTATCTTTGCGGTGGCTTTCTTGGTGATTGCATTTACCAAGATTCCCGAACCCCATATCGAGACACCAGAAGAGCGTCGTCAGCGTCAGATAGGTGCTACGAAAAAAGACAGGGCTTCTAATCCTCTTGCCTATCGCCATTTTGTACTTGGCGCACTTTCTATATTCTTCTATGTTGGTGTCGAGGTGGGCATCCCTAATATCGGCAACCTTTACCTCTCCGAAAATGTATCTCCTGCCGCCGCAGGTTTCTTTATCGGTGCATATTGGTTTTTGATGATGTGTGGTAGAATGATAGGTGGTGCTATTGGCAATAAGGTTTCGTCGCGTTCTATGCTTATTACTGTTACTACGGTGGTTCTCTGTTTTATCTTCGCTCTTATGTTTATTAGCGAAAGTGTTACGGCAAATCTCTTCGGATATACTATACCGCTCGGCATGTTCTTTGTTACTCTTGCCGGTTTGTGTACTTCTGTTATGTGGGGCGCTATCTTCAACCTCTCTACCGAAGGTCTTGGCAAGGCTGTGCCTTTGGCTTCAGGTATTTTTATGACATTGGTATGCGGCGGTGGCATCCTTCCTTTTATCCAAGGTCTTGTCGCTGACAGGTTTGGCTATATCAATAGCTATTGGGTTGTTATAGTCGGGTTCTTGTTCATTCTCTTCTATGCTCTTGTAGGTTGCAAAAACGTAAACAAAGATATCGCTGTAGAAAACGAATAATGCTTTGTTCGTAGGCATTGTTTTATTGGCTGGTGGCTATCCCACCAGCCTTTTTTATACCTTTGCAAGATGTCCTATTGAAGAAATTTGGCTTAAATTCTTCAGTTGATTGAAGAAATTTGGCTTAAATTCTTCAATTGGTTGAAGAAATTTGGCTTAAATTCTTCAGTTGATTGAAGAAATTTGGCTTAAATTCTTCAGTTGGTTGAAGAAATTTGGCTTAAATTCTTCAATACATCAAAAAGTTTTTGTATTTTTGTAATTGAAAAATATAAGGGTATGAAATCGATACGGCGTGATATTCAGTATGATATAAGTAAGCACTTGTTGCCAAACAAGGCTGTGATAGTGTATGGCTCTCGGCGAGTGGGCAAAACAATGCTTGTACGTAATGTTATAAAGAATTATGAGGGACGTGTACAAGTACTCAATGGAGAGGATGTAGACACTAAAATGATGTTGTCAGAACGTAGTGTCAGTCGTTATCGTCAGTTGTTTGGCGATATTGATTTGTTGGTGATCGACGAGGCTCAGCATATAGAAGAGATAGGATGGATAATAAAGCTCATGGTTGACGAGCTGCCAGATATACGTATTATGGCGACAGGCAGTTCTTCTTTTGACTTGCAAAATCAGGTAGGTGAGCCATTGGTGGGTAGAAGTTATAGTTATCATCTTTTGCCATATTCGTGCAATGAGTTGATAGATATTATGACCCGTTTGCAGTTTTTTAAGAGTATAGAGAGTCTGCTTTTGTATGGCTGCTATCCGGAGGTTGTGTCGTTGTCGACGTATGACGAAAAGAAAAGATATCTTGTAGAGATGTCGAAGTCATATCTGTTGAAAGATATTTTGGCTATAGATGGGTTGAAAAATGCTGGCAAGATGGAGATGTTGCTGAGGCTGATAGCCTATCAGCAAGGCAGCGAGGTGTCGTATGACGAGCTGGCTACACAGCTTTCGTTGTCGCGCAATACTGTGGAGAAGTATCTCGATTTGTTGAGCAAAGTGTTTATCTTGTTTCGTCTGCCTGCCTTTTCTAATAATCCTCGTAAAGAGGTCTCTAAGGCTGGTAAATGGTATTTTTATGACAATGGTGTACGCAATGCTGTTATTGATGATTTTCGCCCTCTTGTTATGCGGCAAGATGTAGGTGCGTTGTGGGAGAGCTTTTTTATCACACAGCGTATGAAGTTGCAAAACAATAGGCAGCAGCGATGCAGATATTTCTTCTGGAGAGGTTATAATGGACAAGAGATAGATCTTATAGAACAGTCGGAGCAGACTGTTAGAGCCTTTGAGTGCAAGTGGACTGCAAAACGTGTCAAAAAGCCTTCTTTGTTTGATACATTATATCCAGAAGCGACATTTGATGTGGTGCATCGCGACAATTTTTACGATTATATGGAGTAACGATATATCGAAAAAATATATTGTAATATATTGAAAATTAAGTGTGTATTGAAAGAGTGGAGATAAATAGGTAAAAATATTTTGTCGTTTAGGTAAAATGTTGTATCTTTGCACTCGCTTTCAAGGCACAAAGGTCGTTTGGCCGAGCGGCTAGGCACAGGTCTGCAAAACCTGCTACTCCGGTTCAAATCCGGAAGCGACCTCGTAAAAAAAGAAACTGATAGAGGTTTCTTTTTTTTTATTATAAAAAGAACTACCGGTAAAGTCTTGCATGCCGGTAGTTCTTTTTTATAGGTTATTAAAAAGTATCGTTATTCTGGGAGTTTTACAGGTTTGAATCTTGTCTGTCGTTGTTGCCATCGTTCGCGAGCATATTGTTGCATGTCGCTTACCTCGTCGCTTTCGTCAATAATCTCAAGACCAAATATTGTTTCTATGATGTCTTCTAAGGTCAGTATACCCTGGAAGCAGCCGTATTCGTCGATGATAAGTGCTATTTGAACTTTTTGTTTTAGCATGTTCTCCCAAATCTCGCTGATGCTTACCTCTTCGTTAAAGTAAGGCAGGTTGCGGCGTATGCTGCCTAATTTTTGTTCAAAATTGTCTTTGGCAAGGAGTTCGAGGGCTTCGCTGCGTAGAATATAGCCTGTAATAAATTCAGGATTGTCGGCATATACAGGTATACGTGAGAAATGGCGTGGCTCTTCTTCTTTGAAGAAGTCGCGTAGTGTCATGTTTTCTGAGGCGATAGCTGCCACCACGCGTGGTGTCATCACATCGTAGGCTTTTATGTTGTCGAGTTTTATGACGTTTTGTATGATTTTGTTCTCGTCTTCGTCAATTACGCCTTCGTTTTCTCCTACATCGGCAAGGGCGGCGACTTCTTCGCGACTTACTGTTGTTTCATCGTCTTTGGGAGCAATAGCTTTTGTCAGTAGCTCAATGAGTATTACCACTGGATACATGAGCCATATCAGTAGTTGAATGGTGTTTGTGGCAAATCCCATTAGACTTTTCCAATGGTTTGTTCCAATTGTTTTGGGTATAATTTCAGAAAAGAAGAGGATGAGAATGGTTGTAACGGCTGATACTACGCCAAACCATTCACTGCCAAAGACTTCGGTGGCTTGTTTGCCTACGCCTGCTGCACCGACGGTGTTGGCGATGGTGTTTAGCGACAGTATTGCCGCTATGGGGCGTGCATTCTCTTGTTTATAGTGTTTGAAAAGTGATGCTTTTTTATATCCTTCGTCTTCTTTCATGCTTATGAAGGATATGGGGGTGGACATCAATACAGATTCCAATATCGAGCAGAGAAACGATATCGACATGGCCCCTAATAGAAATATTAATAGAAGTGTCATCGTTTTATGCTCGTTATAGTGTTGTTCATTATGTGGTTGAAAGTGTTATTATAAACTTTTGCAAAGATACAATTTATTTTTTATTTGTATCTTTGCATCTTGATATTAAATAAAAATTAACTAAATATGAAAAAAATTATTTTGTCTTTTGTGTTGTCTGCTATTGCTTTGCTTCCTTTGTCGGCACAAAAGAAGTGGAACTATGAGTTGGGCCTTGCTGGTACTCTTAACAGCGGTAATGTTGAAAATATAGGTCTTCGTACCTCTGGATCTGTCGAGCGCAACGACAGTATCTTAGCTTTCGATGCTCACTACAAGTATCTCTATGGTGAGGAAAAACGTGTTATGAACAACCGTGAGTTTACTGGTGGTATCAAATTCGACGTTTTCCAGTATGGCAAATTTTCTCCTTTCTTTGCTGCCGAGTATATAACCAACACTTTCAAGGGTTATGAAAACAAGCTCAGTCTTCTTGTGGGTGCTAAATACCGTATCTATTCCAAGCCTTCTGTTTGCGACTATTCATTTAGCGCTGCATACGTTAGCGACTTTGTTGACTATTATGTGCCTACTACCCTCGACAATCAGGTCTCTCGTCTTTCGTTGCGTATCAAGATTAAGCAGAAGATAAGCGATGTGATATCTATCAAGCATACCACGTTCTATCAGCCATCGTTAGCCTCTGCCGACGCTTT
>JAZRVD010000091.1:0-3234 GCA_045598945.1 Bacteroidales bacterium
AGTCCTCGAAGTAAGGCAGGCTTACATTGTCGCAATAAGTGGTAAAGTTGCGTTCGACGGCATCGCTCATACCGCCGCCAGTAGCATTGCAGTCGGTACGCACACGCACAGTGTAGTTGGTGTTTGGCACCAGATTGCGCATCACATATTTCACCCTGCCGTTCTCTATACGGCACTCAGGCATGCTCTGATGAAGGTTGATGAGGTAGACGCTGGCGTCGAGACTGCCCTCTTCAAAGCCCATGGGACCATACTCTACAGTCCACGAGGTATCGCCTTGGGCAAAGTCCCAGCTCACCATGGCAGTGTCTTTGCTGATAGGCTCAACATCGAGATTTTTTATCAACGCACAGACTTTCGACATACGGAAGTCATCGATGACGGCGCTTGGAAAGGTGCCGCCGCCGTTGTTGTCGTTGCGCCAGAAGAAGGTGAGATAATAATCGCCAGTCTTGTTGATAGTTATCTGTCCCGACTTGAAACGATAGTTGTACTCACTCCATGTACCATAGCTATCGTCTTCCATACATATAGCATCGGTAGGCATTGCATGCCAACCAAAGTCGTTGCCAGCCACGAGGTCGGTGGTAACAGGCATCACCCACAGACGGAAATGGTCGTTGCCGCCTTCGGCGTAGCCGCGCCAATAGTAGCTGTAGTCGTACCTGCCACTGTCGAGATGCATCAGGTGCTTGGCATACACACGCGAGGTGGCATCTTTACCATCGTTCTCGCCTGTGCCGCGACGATAGTAAGGCCATACGTTGTTGATAGGATTGCCTGTGCCATCGTCGTTGATATTGCCATAGCCGCTGACATAGAGTGCACGATTGCCACTATGGGTGCTCTGCTCAGTAGTATTGCCCCAGCCCACAACCCAGCGGTTGGGGTAGCGCAAAGTGTCGAACGAAGCACCATGAGGCGTTATCTGATCGTTGAGCAGATAGGAAGCCCACATAAGGCTGTCGTCGACATTCTCAAAATCGCAGAGATAGGGCATCAGCGTGGTTGCAGTAGCCACCACGGTGCTCCACTCGCTGGTATCGCCATCGCCACAGATGGCACGCACATAGAAGGCGTATGGCGTAACGCCTGCCAGACCATTAATGGTGGTCTGCGGTATGTTGTTGACAATCTTCTTGTGCCATATCAAACTGGGCGTAACCTCACTGCCATGGGTGATAGGACCGTAGCCCACCTGCCACTGCGTCTCGTCGCCGTCCAGCGCACGCTGCCACGAGAGCTGCACGCTATTGTTAGTAGGATTGGTGGCACGCACGTTTTCAGGTGCCACACAGCTGCTCGGCATAGTGAACTGCAACATAGCCCAATTAGAGAAACTGCCATCGCAACGATTGGCAACATAGAAGTAATATGTCTCACCAGGCGTCAGACTTGTAAGCGAGACCTGTGTAGCATGAACGTCAACGGCATGAGCCACTGCATCGACAGCTTCGACAGTGGAAATAGAGTTGATGCCCGACAGTTCGGCAGCGGATATCTCGCCCTGCTCGCTGCTACGAAGGATATAGGCGTAGTTGCTATCTTGCTCAGGCTCGTCGAGTGTAACAGTAGCCATCCAGTCGACAAACATAGTTGTACGGCTGACAGGAGTACTTGACAACTGCTCCGGAGTACGGCAAGCGCTATAGGTGTGGAAAGTACCCTCTGCCCAATGAGCACTAAACGAGGTGCTGGTGATAAGGTCGATATTGTTCAAGCAGCGGGCACGACCATAGATATAATAGTCGGTACCGCTGGCAAGGCTATTGAAGTCGATACTGTTGTCGTTGATGGCATCACCGGTATAACGGCCAATCCAACTGTCGAAGTCTGTTACAACTGTGTCGCTGATGATAATGTCGTAGCCACTGAGATTGTCGTGCTGCACACGGTCCCACAAAGCGGCACCCGTATGCTGGCCGTCGCCAGTAAGCTGAACGCTGAAATTCTCGAGGTCGGGACAAGGAGATATGGTCTGCTGTGTAGTAATACTATTCTCGGTCCATGCACTATAATTGTCGCAAGTCTGCAACGGCTCGCAATCCACACAATGCTGACGCACGTAGACCCAATAGGTGGTATTGCGATTAAGGCCAGCAACAGTATAGTCCAAATAGGTTGTAGTACCCTCGCGACGGGTGTTGATGCCCGTGGCGGTGGTGGCATGGATTATATTATTGTAATTCTCACGGGCATAGTCGGTTGTAAGTCGCGTAGGGGAAACTATGATGTCGTAGCGGGCGGGCGAGGTGCTGTCCGCCTGCCACTCGCGATAGACACGCTGCCAATTGATTTTCACCGAGCTGCCTGAGGGCGTCGAGAGGCTGACGCTGACCGGCTCGTCGCAATAGGCGTTGAAATATACCGTCCAGTCGCGCATGATGTTCTTGTCCTCGGCAAAAACGTGATAGACCACCTTATATCCCATATCCTTGACCGCAATGGCGGTGCTCCCGCTCACCTGTTGCACACTTCCCACTTTGCAGGTGGTACCCGTATGGGCAAAGGTGAACGACGGGACTATCGAGGCTATGTTGTAATCCGTCCAGAAGCCGTTGACAACGTCGTAGCTGTTGTAGCCCATGTTGATGACACGGTTCACGGGGTCAATAGCACCCGGATATGGGTCGTGCCAACTACGATCCCATTGATAGTATGTAAAGCGAGTAGTGGTGTCGAGCGTGCGTGCCGTAACCATAGGGGCATAGTTGCTATACAACTCGTCGCCACACACCGACCGCAGATGAATACGATAGATGGTGTTGGGCATAAGATCGGTAATGGTGTATTCGCGCTGATTGACAACAACACGACGCACGATATCGGCTGAGTCGATTTCGGGGCCATACAGGTAGGTAATCTCCCACTGGCTCTCGCCACCATAACGACCGCTCTGCCACTGCAATGAAAGACTGTTGCCAGTAGAATTGGTAACAGCAAGACCCACAGGTTCGATGCAGCATATAGGCATGGTAAACAAGCCTTTGTTGGCATCACTGCCATTGACACGCATCCATGAGGAGTTGTTGTCCTCGCTACACTTGGCGGCGACTTAGAGATAGTAATCCTTCTCGCATTGCAAGCCACTAACAATAAAGGAATTGCTTGCAGAATAGCTTGAGTGGTCGAACGACAACGTATCGGCAATGACATCGAGGTTGCTGACATCATCGGCAGCGATAGCCCTATAATAATAGCCTTGTGGCGAAGTGCCATCGGCAGGAATCATAT
>JAZRVD010000092.1:0-2017 GCA_045598945.1 Bacteroidales bacterium
CAAAGTACCAGCAAAGGGCGACTATAAGCCAGATAACCGCATAGGCGTAAACTTTGCTAAATACCTCGTCGATACCATGACGGGTTTTTTTTGTGGTATTCCGATCGTAACCACCACGGACGACGAGCAGCTTAGCGCATACGTGCAGCAGCTGCTTACATATAACTTTTACGAGGACGAGGACACAGAGCTGGCTAAGTTATCCAGTATTTATGGCACGGCCTACGAAATGTATTTTGTAGACGAGGCTGGCGAGCTTTGTATGGTGCCAGTATCACCTATACAGGGCTTTATGGTTACAGACGACTCTATACTGGAGCGCCCTATGTTCTTTATACGGTATTACCAGAACACAGCAAACGAGACTGTAGGTAGTTACTCGGATAGCAGAGTGGTGCGCCACTTTAAGTATGTAGCTGGCGAGTACAGATTTACAGACGAGGAACGGGTGCACGGCTTTGGCAAGGTGCCTGCAGCTGAGTTTAAAGAGAACACAGAGCGCCTAGGACTTTTCGAGAGCGTGCTTAGTATGATTAACGAGTACAACAAAGCGCTTTCAGAAAAGGCCAACGACGTCGACTACTTTAGCGACGCATACCTTAAGGTACTAGGCGCAGAGCTTGACGCTGACAGCCTTAACGTAATCAGACGTAACAGAGTTATAGCTTACGACGGCAACGGCGGCACCAACCCAGAGGTAGACTTTTTAACAAAGCCAGACGCAGATCAGACGCAGGAACACCTGCTAGACCGATTAGAGCGCCTTATCTTTAAGGTATCTATGGTAGCTAATATTAACGACGAGAGCTTTGGCAACGCCAGCGGCGTAGCCTTACGGTACAAGCTCTGGGACATGACCACACTGGCAGGCGTTAAACGTAATAAGTTTATAGCTGCGCTTAATAACCGTTACGACATTTTATTTAGCAACCCACTGGCCAAGGCAGCTGCTACGGACTGGGTTAAGCTCAATTACCAGTTTACGCTCAACTATCCAGCTAACCTTGAGAGCGAGGTAGACATAGCAACCAAGCTGCAGGGTATCGTATCAGAAAAGACACAGCTTAGCGTGCTTTCTATAGTAGACGACCCAGAGGCAGAGCTTAAGCGCAAGGCCGACGAGGGCACAGTGGAAAACGTAGGTTTTTAACGTATGACAGATAGAGAGCAGGAGTATATAAACCAGCAGAGAGAGTACTGGACACAGAGAGAACTAGACGCAGCAGACCGTTACGCCCTCACAGAGGAGCAGTATAACGACGCTGCTAAAGGCAAATACGCACTTATGCAGGCCTCATGCGACGAGCGTATAGCAGCCTTTTACGAGCGCTACGCTACAAAAGAGGGGCTAACGCTGGCAGAGGCGCAAAGGCGTGTATCTGGCCTAGACGTGCAGGCCTACCAAGAGCGTGCTAAAAAGCTGGTAGAGACTAGGGATTTTAGCGAGCAGGCTAATAACGAGCTGCGACTGTACAACGCTACTATGCGTATAAATCGTCTGGAGCTTTTAAAAGCCAACCTAGGCCTAGACCTGCTAGAGGGCTTTGCAGATATGGAAACGCTCTACGACAGGGCGTTGCATGAGCGAGCAACGGAGGAGTTTTACAGACAGGCAGGTATCCTAGGCGACATACCTAGCGACCTGCGAGGCCATGTAGACACGATCGTAAGAGCAGACTTTAATAACGCTAACTGGTCTACTAGGCTCTGGGGTAATCAGTCGGCACTTAGGCAGGAGCTTAGCACGCTGCTTACTAACGGTATCATACAGGGACGCAACCCTAGGGAGCTGTCTAGGTTTATCCAGCAAAAGTTTGATACCTCTAAAAGCAACGCAGAGCGACTGCTTAGGACAGAGCTTACAAGAGTGCAGATAGACGCCCAGATACAGAGCTTTGAGGCAAACGGCTACGACGAGTATATGTTTATCTCTACAGAAATACCTAACCGCTGCAGTATATGTGCAGATCGGGCAGGCAAGATATACAAGTTAAAGGCCTACGCAGCTGGAGACAAC